>NZ_PDDL01000129.1:0-8698 GCF_020833785.1 Kocuria sp. CCUG 69068 | reverse complement strand
CGGCCTCCACCCGCACGCGCACGGTGGTGTCGGTGGCCACGGTCCCGGCGACCACCGTGTCGCCGGGTGCCCGGCTGACGGCCTTGGACTCGCCGGTGATCATGGACTCGTCGAACTCGGCCGTCCCGTCGACGATCTCCCCGTCGGCCGGGACCCGGGCGCCGGGGCGGATGAGCACGACGTCGCCCACGGCCAGCTCGGCGACGGGCACGGTGACGGTGTCGCCGTCGACGACCTTCTCGGCCTCGTCGGGCAGCAGCGCGGCCAGGGCGTCCAGGGCGGAGGAGGCCGCCCCGAGGGCGCGCATCTCCATCCAGTGGCCCAGCAGCATGATGACCACCAGCAGGGCCAGTTCCCACCAGAAGTCGAGGTCGAACCCGCCGATCCCCAGGGTGGTGACCCAGGAGGCGACGAAGGCGACGGTGATGGCCATGGCGATCAGCAGCATCATCCCCGGCTGCTTCGACTTCAGCTCGGTGAGCCCGCCGCGCAGGAACGGGGCACCACCGTAAAGGTAGATGACGGTGCCCAGCACCGGAGGGATCCAGGTAGAGCCCGGGAACTCGGGGACGTGGTAACCCAGCAGGTGCCCGACCATCGGGGAGAAGACCACTACGGGGATCGCCAGTACCAGCGAGAGCCAGAACTTGTTCTTGAACATCGCCGTGGAGTGCCCGGCGTGCTCGCCGTGGGTGTGGACCTGGTGGTCCTCGTCCACCGCCGAGTGGGCGTGGGCGTGCGGCATGGCCTGCCCGTGGGTGTCGGCATCGGCGTGCCGGCCGCGGTGGGCCGCGCCGTGGTGATCGGCGGGGTGGTCCGTGTCGTGGCCGGTGTGCGCCTGGCCCGGGGCGGTGGGGCGGTCGTGGTGCTGCGGGGTGCTCATGGCGTTCCTTTTCGCGCAGGTCCCTGGCGGGCCAGGGCGGTGGTCGGTCTCGTCAGGCGGTGACGAGGGTGTAACCGGCTTCTTCCACTGCGGTGCGGACCGCCTCCGTGCTCAGCGGGTGTTCGGCGGTGACCGTGACGGTGGAGGCCCCACCGGCCACCAGGTCCACGTGCACCTCGCTCACACCCTTCAGGGCGGTGAGCTCCTCGGTGACGCTGGTGGCGCAGTGGCCACAGGTCATGCCCTGAACCTGGTAGGTCGACGTCGTGCCGGTAGCGGAAGCCGTCCCAGCAGCAGGAGCCGCGTGATCGGCGGCGGGGGCGGGTGCGCAGCAGGCGCAGCCGGTGGAGGCCATCGGCAACGGGGAGCGGGTCTCGTGGCTCATGTGAAGCTCCTTCGATCGATTCGGGCGGTAGGACCGGATACGTCCTCACCACCCCCAGGTATATACCCCCCAGGGGTATGTTGCAAGCGTGGGGTCATGCGGCGACCGTGGTTTCACGGGGGCGGTGCCGGGTGGGGCGGGGTAGCTCCACGGTGAAGACCGTCCCAGCTCCGGGACCGGAGGAGCTGACGTTCAGCGTTCCGCCGTGGGCCTCGACCAGGGCCCGGGAGATGGTCAGGCCGATCCCGGAGCCGCCGTGGTCGCGGTCCCGGGCGGTGTCCCCGCGCCAGAAGCGCTCGAACACCTGGGGCAGGTTCTCGGCGGCGATCCCGTCGCCGGTGTCGGCCACGACCAGGCCGAGACGGCCGGGGCCGTGGACGGCGGCGCGCACGGTCACCGTGCCACCGGGCGGTGTGTGGCGCAGGGCGTTGGTGAGCAGGTTGCCCAGCACCTGACCCATCCGCTGCCGGTCCACCTCCACGACCCCGGCGGCATCCTGCGCCTCGAGCACCAGATGCACGCCCTTGGCGGCGTAGGCCTCCCGGTGGGCCTCGACGGCGGTGCGCAGCAGCTCGTCGACGGGTTGTGCGGTGCGCTCCAGCTCGATCCGGCCCTCCTCGGCCCGGGAGACGTCGTGGATGTCCTCGACCAGGCGCGTGAGGCGTCCCAGCTGGTCGGTCATGAGCTCCCCGGTGGCCTCGTCCCAGTGCGTCACCCCGTCTTGGAGAGCCTCGCAGTAGACGGAGAGCACCGAGATCGGGGTGCGCATCTCGTGGGCCAGGTCCGAGAGCATCCGCCGGCGGGTGTCCTCGGTGCGCTGCAGACGGGTGGCCATGGTGTTGAACGAGGTGGCGACCGCGTCCACCTCGGTGCCGGCACCCAGGGCCGGGACCCGGGTGTCGTAGCGCCCGCGGGCCATGGACTGGGCCGCCTGGGTAAGTGCGGCCAGGGGCCGCTGGAGGCGGCGGGTGAAGAACCAGGTCACCGCCGCCGCGCACACCACAGCAGTGCTCAGGGCCGCCCCCAGGATGATGAGGTTGGTGTCACGGTAGGCCTGCTCCACGTGCAGGAGTTCCGGGGAGTTCTCCGAGTGCCCGGCCATGATCAGGTGTTCGTGGAAGATCGGGGGCCCGGCCAAGGAGGCCACGGCCACGGCGGCGAGGATGCTGGCGGCCACCACGATGGCCTGGGCCAGGAAGAACCGGGAGGCCAACCCCCAGCTGTGCCGCCGGCCGCTCACCGGCTCACCATCCGATAGCCGACCCCGCGCACGGTGTCGATGTAGGCGCTCTGATCCTCACTGAGTTTCCGGCGCAGGTGACCGATGTGCACATCCACCAGCCGCTCATCGCCCACCCAGGCCGGGTCCCACACGGTGTCGATGAGCTGACGACGGGACAACGCCTGGTGCGGCCGCGCCGTCAGGGCGGCCAGCAGGTCGAACTCGGTGCGGGTCAACCCCACCGGCTCACCGACCACCTGCGCCTCATGGGCGGTGAGATCGACGGTCAGGTCCCCGAACACCCGGGCCGGCTCCACAGCAGTCACGGTGGTGCGGGGCCGGCGCAGCACCGCGGCCACCCTCGCGACGAGCTCACGCACACTGAAAGGCTTGGTGATGTAGTCATCGGCCCCGGCCGCCAGGCCGGCCAGCTTGTCGTCTTCGTCCCCGCGGGCGGTGAGCATCAGCACGTAGCACTCGGAGAAGCCCCGGATCCTGCGGCACACCTCGATCCCGTCCAGCCCGGGTAACCCCAGATCCAGCACCACCACATCAAAGCTCCGGCTGCGGGCGGCCTCCACGGCGTCGGGCCCGGTGTGGGCGGTGGCCACGTCATAGCCGGCGCGGGTGAGGTAGGTGGCGATCATCCGGGCCAGGGGCTTCTCGTCGTCGACCACCAGCACCCGCCCGGTCACCGCATCGATGCCAGAATCCATGACTTCAGTGTCCCCTCCGTCCGCACCGCATTCGTGCCGGAGACTGGTCGGGGGAGGAATCTTCGCCAAACCTTCACGGAGAACGCCACAGGGTCCCTCCCCGACCGGTCGACAATGGTGGATGGCCCTCGCAGTGTGGTGCGAGGCGGAAAGGACCCATGAACCCCCTGACCCGTAGAACCCTGCTCGTGGGCGGCCTCGGCCTGCTCGGCACCGGCGCCCTGGCCGCGTGTACTTCCCCGGCGGAGAGCCCGGCACCGGCCGGAGCGAGCAGCACCGGCACGGCGATCACCCATGTGCACGCCATCACCCGCGACACGGTGACCGGAGGCGGCGCAGGAGCAGGAGCAGGAGCAGGGGTGATCCTGCTGGCCACCCATGAAGGGCTGTTCCGTCTCCAGGACGGGGAACTGACTCAGGCAAGTCCGGTCGTGGACCTGATGGGCTTCACCGTCACGCCCGAGGGCCGCTATCTGGCCTCGGGCCACCCCGGTATCGGCACCGATCTGCCCGAACCGGTCGGGTTGATCGAATCCACCGATCAGGGCGAGACCTGGGAGGTGCTCTCGAGGGGCGGGGAATCGGACTTCCACACCCTGGCCGCCGGTCCGAACGGGGTGCTCGGCTTCGATGGGCAGCTGCGCGCCAGCTCCGACGGGCGCACCTGGGACACCCTCGAGATCCCCTCCGCCCCGGCCGCCCTGGCGATCGCCCCGGGCACAGGCACCATCCTGGCCACCACCGAGGACGGCGTCATGCGCTCCCAGGACGACGGTGCCACCTGGGACACCCTGGACACCCCGCAGCTGATGTCCCTGATCGCCTGGGCCGACGACAAGACCATCGTCGGGGCCGGGGTCGACGGGAACCTGCTGACCAGCGCAGATGCCGGGGAAACCTGGACGGCCAGTGACCAGCCGATCGGGGAGATCACCGCCCTGGGGGCCGGGCTCACGGAGGAAGGCGAGACTGAGGCCCTGCTCGTGGCCGACGGAACCGTGCTGCGCACCACCGACGGCGGGAACACCATCGAACAGCTGCTTTGACCCCGTTCACGTTCACCCGCTCGTGGACGAGTCTCCCTGGCACGCCCACGTCTCAAGCGTTCACGCACAATGCCCGCCCACAATGCCCGTCAATGTGCGCGCCTGGAGCAGGGCAGCAGGAGCTGTCCCTCAACCGATGCCGGGGCAGAACAAGAGACCCCTGCTCTCTGCAGGGGCCTCTTGAAGGATGCCGGGGGCAGGCTACGCGCACTCGTCGTAGTGGTCCTCATGCTCCGCATGCCGGTGACCGTCGTGGAGATAATCCACATGATCGCCGTGTTCAACGGTCTCGTGCCCGCAGTTCTCTCCGTGAGTGTGTTCTGCTTTGGTGTGCTCGGCCTGCTTGTCGTGACCAGCCATGATGATCCCCCTTGGACGTACGGGCCCAGGACAGGCTCGTCTTTCCAGTGGAGCACCGGCACCAGGATCTGGCAATGCTTCTGCGGGACCACCAGGGCGAGACCCGGCCCTGCCCGAAGTGCACGCTTCTGCTGACGAAGCAGAAATTTCCTGGCGGATCTCCCACCCTAGAACTCAGGGACCAAACGCGCTATCGCTGATTGATCCGCGGACACTGGCTGCATCAGTAGCTCGACGCGACCTTCTTTACATATGGCCGGTTAGCGGCCGGGCTCCATGTCGGCCCTTGGGCGTCTGGCATCCATGCGCTCCACGGATTTCCGTCACAACGGTGGAGCGTGCCTTCAGGAGAGGTCTTCGTCAGCGCTTTTCTGGGGTGGCTGGTGGTGGGTGCCGAAAGATGCGGTTCTCGTCGGTGGAGAACATTTTCCGTTCGCCGGTTCCGAGTTCTCGGGCCCACACCACGTGGAGGAGTGGCATGGTCTCCTCGACGAGTCCGCGGTAGTAGAGGTCACCGGCAAGGTGGACATCGATGCGATCACCTGCTTGCAGCACGGTGCAGTCCTCCACGGGGACGGGGACGGGGCCGGGGTCGGGGCTGGTCATGGTGGCGGTGCCTTTCGTCGGCGCTTCTGGGTTGGGTTGTGGCCTCGGGGTGGTCATCCGGAGTGCGGTGAGCCCATGGTGCGTGGTCGTCCCGATGTGATGCGCTCCGTGGTGCGGTATCGGCGCGCGGTGTTCTCGGCCTGGAACGCGCATGGCTTCCCCGCGGCGGCACGAGGCAGGGGTCGGTCGCGGCCGGCTGGAGCCGGAGGCTCTTGAGGTGTGAGTATGCAGTCCGCTGGGATGTGCCTGGGGTGGTTCGTGCACGCGGTCCCGTGTTGACGGGAACGGTCAGTGCGCAGCGGTCAACGATCCTGGGTGATGCGGGACTCTGGGTACCGCTTTTTAGCGGTGGTCGCTGAGTTCGAAGAACCAGATGATGTGGTGGCGCAGGGCGTCGGCGGCGTCTGCGCCTCGGCGCTGCTGGAAGGCCTCCAGGATGCTCTTGTGCTGTTCCTGAAGGGTCTGGCGTACCTTCGGCCAGTCCTCGAGGTCGGCGACGGTCTCCTGGACGTAGCCGATGGTGGCTTGGCGCAGCGAGGACATAATCGTCTCGACCACCACGTTGCCGGCCAGAGAGGCGAGCAGGATGTGGAACTGCGCGTCGTGGGCGTGGAAGCGCTCGTCCGGCAGGTCCGGGTCATCCATGGCGGCCACCAGTTCGGTGGCCTGGTCGAGTATCGCGGTGCGTTGGGGAGTGTCCGGGGCGGTGGCGGCTTCGTGGGCGGACTGGGTCTCGAGCAGCAGTCGGGTTTGCGCCAGATCGCGGATGCGCAAGGACCGGTTGGCCACGTGCATCCGCAGCGCCCAGCCGAGTGCGGCCGAGGGGTCCGAGATGACGATCGCCCCGGCGTTGGGCCCGGACCCGGTGGAGGAACGGACCAGGCCCATGGCGTCGAGGACCCGGAATGCTTCGCGGACCGAGGCGCGGGAGATCCCGAACTCCTCGGCCAGGTGGCGCTCTGCGGGCAGTCTGTCGCCCACCGAGATCTCCCCGGAGCGCAGGCGTTCCTCGAGCCAGTCAAGGACGAGGGTGTAGGTGCGTGTGACCGCGGGCACGAGGGGCTCCTGGAGGGTATATGGGGAACCGGACCATTCTAGAGAGACCGCGAGGCTGCACCTGACCGGATGGGTCGGGCGCAGCCTCGGGGCCCCGGAGGCGTGGGGCCGGCACCTGACATGCCGTCGGCACCGGCCCCACGTGCCGGATCAGACCCGGAGCTCGCTCCTGGCGGGCGCGTCCTTGCGCCACAACCAGCGGGCGATGAGGGCCAGTCCGGCGACGAGCAGGACCAGCATGACGGTGCCCAGGTTGAGACCCACCCCGTGGATGAAGAGGTACGCGACCGCACCGCCCGCGAGGCAGTAGTAGGTGGTCACGATGATCGTCTTGCGCAGCAGGTCGCCTTCGCGCCCGAGCAGGCCCACGGTGGCGGAGGCCGCCACGATGTTGTGGATCGCGATCGGGTTGCCACCGGCCCCACCCACAGCCTGGGCGGCGACCACGAGCTCGGGCCGGTCGAGACCGATCGCGGCGCCGGTGGAGAACTGGAACTGGGAGAACGTCAGGTTGGACACGGTGTTGGACCCGGCCACGAAGGCGCCCAGCGCGCCGATCCAGGGGGCGATCACGGGCCAGGAGCTGCCCGAGATCGCGGCGGCGCCCTCGGCGAGGGTGACCGGCATGCTGGAGAGCCCCGAGTCGTTGAGGGCCGGGCCGGACTGGATGAGCACCCGCACCAGGGGCACGGCGAAGAGCAGGGCGGCGGCGGTGCCGGCGAGCTGGCCGGCCGAGATCTTGAGGGTCTGGGCGATCTCGCGGGAGTTCATCCGGTGCAGCAGGTAGGCGAAGGCCGAGGCGAGGATCAGCACGAAGCCGGGGAGGTAGAACGGCTGGACGGTGGTGGTGATCTCGGTGCCCAGGATGTTCTCGAACGGGATCGCCAGGCCGGTCAGCCATTCCTTCAGCGGGGCGATGACACGGGTGGCCACCAGCAGCCCCGCCATCAGGGCGTAGGGGGCCCAGGCGCGGACCGTGCTCATGTGGGTGGAGACGTCGGTGGCCTCGGCCGGTTCGATGGTGCCCATCCAGCGGGTGGGCCAGTCGGCGCGCGGGCCGAACTGGAAGGTGTCCTTGGGCATGAGGAAGCCGCGGCTGGAGGTGAACATCACCAGCACCATGCCGAGGAGCCCGCCGAACATCGAGGGGAACTCGGGGCCGAGGAAGCGGGCCACCAGCACGTAGGGGACGGTCATGGCCAGGGAGGCGTAGACGGTGAAGGGCCACACGGCCAGCCCGTCGCGGAAGCGCCGGTCGGGGCCGAAGAACCCGGTCAGCAGGGTCACGAGGATCAGCGGGATGAGGATGCCCACGATCGCGTGGATGGCCGCGGTGTAGAAGCCGATCGAATTGATGAACTCGGGCATGGTCACACCCAGAATCTCGACGCGCTGAGCGACCGCGGGGTCCCCGCCCAGGCCGTTGGCGACCCCGACGAGGATGGGCGTGCCGACCGCCCCGAAGCTCACGGGGGTGGACTGGACGATGAGGCCGATCATGACGGCGGCCATCGCGGGGAAGCCCATGGCCAGCAGCAGCGGGGCCACGACCGCGGCGGTGGTGCCGAAGCCAGAGACGCCCTCGATGAAGGAGCCGAAGAGCCAGCCAATGATGATGGCCTGGATCCGCCGGTCGGCCGAGATGTTGTTGAAGCCAGCGCGGATGGTGGCCATGGCCCCGCCCACGGTGAGCGTGGCGAGCAGCAGCAGGGCGCCGAAGACGATGTAGAGCATGGTGATGGCCACGATCAGGCCCTCGATGGTGGCGGCCAGCACTCCGGTGAAGCTCATCTGCCACACGGTCAGCGCCACCACGACGGCCGCGAGGTAGCCCACCGGCATCGCGAACTTCGCCGGCCAACGGAAACCGGCCAACAGCACACCCACCAACAGCAGGGGCAGCAGAGCCAGAAGGCTCAGGACAGCGAGATTGTCCACGGACAGATCCTTTCTGGGCCCTGCCCCGGAGGATCGCGGGTGACGGGTCGGGCCGGGTGCGTGGTACGGGCTGGGTCGGGGTTTCCGGGACGCGATGCGTAGCTCATCCCGGCCCCAGTGATCTCGATGCGCTCCCCTGAGAGTTGCGGAGAGCAGTACAGACCTGGTGTCGGTCGGGTGGTCGTTCGGTGCTTCCCGCACACGAGTTCGGGAAGGACCTCACACGCGACCACCGTATGGTCGGACCACAATGGTCTGACCACGAAGAGTACATGAGCCAGGTCACACCTCCAACCCCTGCGGCGCAATGTTTTCGCCGCCTGCCGCCCTGGTTGTGTGGTACGGCTCATAGTCCTACTATGGTCAGACCACAGGCGGCCCGGCGTCGTCGTCCCGTCTTCCCGCTCCCGACTCCGGAGGTCGCATGAGAATCGCCCTGTTCGCCACGTGCATCGTGGACGCGATGTATCCGCGGGTCGCGCTGGC
>NZ_PDDL01000128.1:0-8793 GCF_020833785.1 Kocuria sp. CCUG 69068 | reverse complement strand
CCGTGCACCGGGACGAGCTGGCCCGCACCCAGCAGCGCGCCCGGATCCAGGCCCTGGAGGACCGCTCCCTCGAGGAGCTGGGGCTCACCCCGGACGCGCTCGTGGAGCACTACGGGCCGCACCTGCTGATCCCCGACCCCGACCCCGAACCCGGCGCCGGCGCCGGCTCCGACCGCGCCCCCGGGGCGCCGCAGGACGACGCGCCGGCGGCGGCCGAGGACGGCCAGGACGCCCTGTTCGGCGTCGCGTCCGGCGACCCGGCCGAGGCCGCGGGAGGCGCCCCCTACGTGCGCGCCCAGCAGGAGGCGCGGCTGCGCCGGGCCGAGAAGGAGCTCGCCTCCCTGGGGCGGGTGAACCCGCTGGCGCTGGAGGAGTTCGCCGCCCTCGAGGAGCGCCACCGCTTCCTGGCCGAGCAGCTCGAGGACCTCAAGCGCTCCCGGCAGGACCTGCGCAGCATCATCCGCGACGTCGACGAGCACGTGGAGCGCGTCTTCGCGGAGGCCTACGCCGACACCGCCCGGGAGTTCGAGGGCGTCTTCGCCACCCTGTTCCCGGGCGGGGAGGGCCGGCTGCGCCTCACCGACCCCACGGACATGCTCAGCACCGGGATCGACGTGGAGGCGCGCCCGGCCGGCAAGAAGATCAAGCGGCTGTCCCTGCTCTCCGGCGGGGAGCGGTCGCTGACGGCGATCGCGCTGCTCGTGGCGATCTTCAAGGCCCGTCCCTCGCCCTTCTACGTCATGGACGAGGTCGAGGCGGCTCTCGACGACCGCAACCTCGGGCGGCTGCTGAGCATCTTCCGCCAGCTGCAGGAGACCTCGCAGCTGATCATCATCACCCACCAGAAGCGGACCATGGAGATCGCCGACGCCCTCTACGGGGTCGCGATGCGCGGGGACGGCGTGACCACCGTGATCGGGCAGCGGCTCGCCGAGCTGCGCTGAGCCCGCCGTGCTCGTGCCCGGGGCCGCTACTGCCCGGCGCCGCGCACGGGCGGGGTCTCGGGCCGCTCCATCGTGTCCCGCACCGGCAGCCACGCCCCGGCGGCCAGCAGCATGATCGCCCCGGAGACCCCGAAGGCCCAGCCGAAGCCCGCGGCGTCGGCCAGCGCACCGGCCACCACGGGGCCGAGGATCTGCCCGGCGTCGGCGCTCATCTGGAACCGGGCCAGCACCGGTCCGCCGGCCCGGTCCGGTCCGATGACGTCGGCCACGGTCGCCTGCTGGCCCGGGTTCAGGGTCCCGGAGCCCATCCCGGCCACGAGCGAGAGGACCACGAACCACGGGACGTCCTGGACCAGGCCCAGCCCCATGGTCGCGACCCCGTTGAGCACCAGGCCCGAGAGCACGAGCGGCCTGCGCCCGAACCGGTCCGTGAGCCGGCCGGTGACCGGTAGGGTCATCGCGTTGCCCGCGGCGTAGACCGCCAGGGCCAGGCCGGCCACGGCCGGGCCGGCCCCCAGCACGGCCACCGCGAACAGCGGCACGAGGGCCACCCGGATCCCGTGGGCGGTCCACCCGTTGGCGAAGCTGGAGACCAGGGCGGAGCGGTAGGCCCCCACCCGGCGCGCCTCGGCCACGGTCATCACCGGCTGGTTCCGGCGGTCCGCGCCGGCGCCGAGCACCTCGTCCTTGAGCCGGAAGTGCACCACGGCCACGGCCACCAGCAGCGACACCGCGTAGATCAGGAACGGCGCCTGCATGCCGAAGCCGGCGAGCAGGCCGCCGACCACGGGGCCGAGCACCCCGCCCACCAGGAACGCAGAGGCGTAGTAGCCCGAGACGCGCCCGCGCATCCGCGGCGGCGCCAGCCGCACGATCAGCCCCATCGCCGAGATCGTGAACATCACCGAGCCGATCCCGCCGAGGCCCCGGAACAGCAGCAGCTGCCAGTAGGTCTGGGCGAAGGCGGTGGCCGCGGAGGACAGCGCGACGATGAGCACGCCGGTCACATAGGTCGGGCGCTCGCCGATCCGGTTGAGGATCCGCCCGCCCGCCGGCGCGAAGAGGAGGCGGGCCACGGCGAAGACGCTGACCACGGCCGAGGCCGCGGCCACCCCGACCCCGAAGGTCGTGGCGAACTGGGGGAGCACCGGGGCCACGATGCCGTAGCCGATCGCGATGACGAAGGCGGCGGCGATGAGCACCGTGATCTGCTGGGGAACGCGGTCGCGCTCGGGCGCGGCGGCGGCGGGCTGGACAGGCACCCGTCGAGTCTAGGACCCCGGGCGGCGGCCCGGCCCCGCGGCCCCCGGCCCGGGGACCGGGCGGTGTGAGAAGCTGGGCGACGTGGATTCGATACCCGTTCTCGCATACGTGCTCATCGCCGTCGTGGTCCTCGGTCTGCTCGGGCTGGTCCTGCTGCGGGGGCCCAAGGCGCCCCGCGGCGGCTACCCCTCCACCCGGGACCCCGACGACCTCGAGGGCGGCCCCGTCGCGGCCCCCGGGGACCTGGAGCCCGGCACCGCCCCGGTCCCGCCCGCCGACACCCGGCCGGCCCTCGACCGCCCCGAGTCCGCCGCGTCCCGGATGGCGCGGCTGCGCGGGCGGCTGGCCAGGTCCAACAACGTCTTCGGCAAGGGCCTGCTGGCCCTGCTCTCGCGCGACCGCATCGACCAGGACGTGTGGGACGAGATCGAGGAGACGCTGCTGCTCGCCGACCTCGGCACCGACTCGTCCATGGCCCTCGTCGAGGCCCTCCAGCGCCGGGTCAAGGTCGAGGGCACCAACGACCCCGCCCACGTGAAGGCCATGCTCCGGGAGGAGCTCCTCGCACTGGTCGACCCGTCGATGGACCGGTCCCTGGCCGTGGAGCGCAAGGGGCCGGTCCCCGCCGTCGTCCTCGTGGTGGGCGTCAACGGCGTGGGCAAGACCACCACCGTGGGCAAGCTCGCGCGCGTGCTCGTCGCCGAGGAGAAGGACGTGGTGCTCGGCGCCGCGGACACCTTCCGCGCCGCGGCCGCCGACCAGCTCTCCACCTGGGGCGCCCGCGTGGGCGTGCCCACCGTGCGCTCGCACGTCGAGGGCGCCGACCCCGCCTCGGTGGCCTACGACGCCGTGACCGCCGGCATCGAGCACGAGGTGGACGTCGTGATGATCGACACCGCCGGCCGGCTCCAGAACAAGGCGGGGCTGATGGACCAGCTCGGGAAGATCAAACGGGTCGTGGAGAAGGCCGCCGCCGTCGACGAGGTGCTGCTCGTCATCGACGCGACCACCGGGCAGAACGGCATGACCCAGGCGCGGGTCTTCGCCGAGGTGGTCGACGTCACCGGCATCGTCCTCACCAAGCTGGACGGCACCGCCAAGGGCGGCATCGTGGTCGCCATCCAGAAGAGCCTCGGGGTGCCGGTCAAGCTCATCGGCCTCGGCGAGGGACCCGACGACCTCGCGCCCTTCGAGCCCGAGAGCTTCGTGGACGCCCTGCTCGACTGATCCGTCCCCCTTTTCCCCCACACGCCCGCCGCAGTTCACGTGCTCGTAACCATTGCGGCGGGCGTGAAACATGTCCGCAACCCCGCGCGGCGGCAGGCGAAACATCTCTCTCGGAGACTCGACAGTGAACGGTGAGCACCGGACGGCCCCTCGGGGAACGGGCCAGTGGCACCGGTGACCTGACAAGCTTCAGAGAGAGGTGCACATCGTGGAAATCACCGCTGGACACGTGTGGACGATCGTGGCGGCAGCCCTGGTCTTCTTCATGACCCCCGGACTGGCCCTGTTCTACGGAGGGATGACCCGCGCCAAGGGCGTCCTGAACATGATGATGATGAGCTTCATCTCCATCGCGTTCGTCTCCGTGGTGTGGGTCCTGTGGGGCTACTCCATGAGCGGCGGGGACCCGCTGCTGGGCGGACTCACGGGCAGCCCCGTGCCGTCCTTCGCCCTGGCCGACATCATGGGCACCGAGGACCTCCTCGGCGCCGCCTACGGCGGGACCTTCGCCATCATCACCGTCGCCCTGATCTCCGGGGCGATCGCCGACCGGGCCCGCTTCGGCGCCTGGGCCGTGTTCGTGCCCGTCTGGGCCACGCTCGTCTACGCCCCCCTGGCCTACATGGTCTGGGGCGGCGGGCTGCTCACCGAGGACGGCGCCGTGGGCTCCGCGATCGGCGAGGCCATCGACTTCGCCGGCGGCCTCGTGGTGCACATCAACGCCGGCGTGGCCGCGCTGATCCTCATCATGATCGTCGGCGCCCGCCAGGGCTTCGGCAAGGACCCGAGCCAGCGCCCCCACAACCTGCCGCTCGTGATGCTCGGCGCCGCGATCCTGTGGTTCGGCTGGTTCGGCTTCAACGCCGGTGCCGCGGGCACCGCCGAGCAGGCCGGCCTCATCTGGATCAACACCCTCGTGGCCCCCTCCGCGGCCATGCTGGGCTGGCTGCTCACCGAGCGCATCCGCGACAAGCACGCCACCTCCCTGGGCGCCGCCTCCGGCGCCGTGGCCGGGCTCGTGGCCATCACTCCGGCCTGCGCCAACGTCTCCCCGGTCTGGGCGATCGTGATCGGCTTCGTGGCCGGCATCTGCTCCGCCCTCGCCGTGGGCCTGAAGTACCGGCTGCGCATGGACGACTCCCTGGACGTCATCGGCGTGCACCTCGTCTCCGGCATCGTCGGCACCGTGGCCCTGGGCTTCGTGGCGCTGCCCTCCGAGGGCACCGCGGGCCTGTTCTACGGCGGCGGCTTCGGCCTGCTGCTCACCCAGGTCGTCGCGGTGCTGGTCTCTGTCCTGTACTGCGCCGTGCTCACCTTCGTCATCGCCATCGCGATCGACAAGACCATCGGCTTCCGGATCACGGAGCGGGACGAGATCGACGGCATCGACATCACCCAGCACGCCGAGTCCGGCTACGCCCTGGCCGGGGACGCCACGGGCTCCTTCAGCCCCGGCCGGCACGCCGCGGGCGAGGACGCCTCGTCCTTCGAGCCCGGCCGCTCCGAGCCGGTGCACAGCTGAGCCGTGCGGCGACCGCCGGCGCATTCCCTCCTCACGAAAGGCATCCCTTCCATGAAACTCGTCACCGCGATCGTGCGCCCCGAGAAGTTCAAGGACATCAAGTCCGCCCTCGA
Organism: Kocuria sp. CCUG 69068; assembly: GCF_020833785.1. Lineage (NCBI taxonomy): Bacteria > Bacillati > Actinomycetota > Actinomycetes > Micrococcales > Micrococcaceae > Kocuria > Kocuria sp. CCUG 69068. The sequence goes on along the minus strand of NZ_PDDL01000128.1, from coordinate 3,724 downwards.
GTCCTACGGCGTCCAGGGCATGACGGTCCAGAACGTGCACGGCTACGGGCAGCAGCGCGGGCACACCGAGGTCTACCGCGGCGCGGAGTACACGGTGGACCTGCTCGAGAAGGTCCGGGTCGAGATTCTCGTGGACAACCACCAGGCCACGGACATCGTCGACGTCATCGTCTCCTCCGCGAACACCGGCCGCGCCGGTGACGGGAAGGTGTGGGTCACCGACGTGCACCAGGCCGTGCGCGTGCGCACCGGCGAGCGCGACGAGACGGCGCTCTGACCCCACCCGTCCCGACGGCCGGCCCCCTCCACCGGGAGGGGGCCGGCCGTCGTCGTCCCCGCACGGCGACGGGGCGGGCCCCGCGCCGCCCGGAGTTGCTAACCTTGGACACTGACCCGCCACACCGGGCCGGGCCGCGGCCCGCGGCGCAGACCGCGGGGCACCGGCCGCCTCCCTCGACGAAAGCAGCTTTCGACCCGTGTTCAATTCACTGTCCGACCGGTTGACCGCCACCTTCAAGAACCTCAAAGGCAAGGGACGCCTGACCGAGGCGGACGTCGACGCCACCGTGCGGGAGATCCGCCGCGCCCTGCTCGACGCCGACGTCGCCGTGCCGGTCGTGCGGGAGTTCACCGCCGCGGTCAAGGAGCGCGCCCTCGGGCTCGAGGTCTCCGAGGCGCTGAACCCCGGCCAGCAGGTCGTGAAGATCGTCAACGAGGAGCTGCAGAACATCCTCGGCGGCCAGACCCGCCGGATCCGGATGGCCAAGACCGGGCCCACGATCATCATGCTCGCCGGCCTCCAGGGCGCCGGCAAGACCACCCTGGCCGGCAAGCTCGGCAAGTGGCTCAAGGGCCAGGGCCACCGCCCCCTGCTCGTGGCCTCCGACCTCCAGCGGCCCAACGCGGTCACCCAGCTCAAGGTCGTGGGCGAGCGCGCCGGCGTGCCGGTCTTCGCCCCGCACCCGGGCACCACCTCGGAGTTCGACGACCCCACGGGCGACCCCGTGCAGGTCGCCCGGGACGGCGTGGCCCAGGCCCGCGCGCGGCTGCACGACGTGGTCATCGTGGACACCGCCGGCCGCCTCGGCATCGACGAGGCCCTCATGGACCAGGCCCGCGACATCCGCGACGCCGTCCGGCCCGACGAGGTGCTCTTCGTCATTGACGCCATGATCGGCCAGGACGCCGTGAACACGGCCCAGGCCTTCAACGAGGGCGTCGACTTCACCGGCGTGGTCCTGTCCAAGCTCGACGGCGACGCCCGCGGCGGCGCCGCGCTGTCCGTGGCCTCCGTGACCGGCAAGCCCATCATGTTCGCCTCCACCGGGGAGAACGTCGACGACTTCGAGCAGTTCCACCCGGACCGCATGGCGTCCCGCATCCTCGACATGGGCGACGTCCTCACGCTGATCGAGCAGGCCGAGAAGCAGTGGGACCGCGACGAGGCCGAGAAGATGGCCCGGAAGTTCACCGACCAGGAGGACTTCACCTTCGAGGACTTCCTCGCGCAGATGCAGCAGCTGCGCAAGATGGGGTCGATGAAGAAGATGCTCATGATGATGCCGGGCGCCGCCGGCATGCGCGAGCAGCTCGAGAACTTCGACGAGCGCGAGATCGACCGCGTCGAGGCCATCGTCCGGTCCATGACCCCGCACGAGCGGGTCGCGCCCAAGATCATCAACGGCTCACGCCGCGCCCGCATCGCGAAGGGCTCGGGCGTCACCGTCTCCGAGGTGAACCAGCTCATGGAGCGCTTCGCCCAGGCGCAGAAGATGATGAAGCGCCTGGCCCAGGGCAAGGGCGTGCCCGGCATGCCCGCCGGCATCCCCGGCATGCCCGGTGCGGGCGGCGGCCCGAAGAAGGGCAAGGGCAAGGGCGCCGCGAAGAAGGGCGGGTCCCGCTCCGGCAACCCCGCCAAGCGGGCGCAGGAGAACGCGGCCCTCGAGCAGCAGCGCAAGCAGAAGGCACCCGCCGGATCGGCGTTCGGCGCGGCACCGGGGCAGCCGGACCCCGCGGACCTGAACCTGCCCAAGGGCTTCGAGAAGTTCCTGGGGCAGTGATCGCGCCGTGAGCTCCTACCTGTCCGAGACCGAGCTGAAGCAGTTCGTCGACTCGCTGCCCACCCGCCGCCTCGCCGCGGAGGCCCTCATCCGGGACCCCGAGGGCCGCGTGCTCCTCGTGGAGCCCAACTACAAGTCCGACTGGACCGTGCCCGGAGGCACCGTCGAGGCGGGGGAGGACCCCCGCACCGGGTGCTTCCGCGAGGTCGTCGAGGAGGTCGGCCTGCACCTGCCCGAGGGCCGGCTGCTCGTCGTCCACCACGGCGTGGCGATGGGCCTGTGGGGGGACTCGGTCTCCTTCGTCTACGACGGCGGCGTCATCGGCGCCGACACGCCCATCACGATCCAGGAGGAGGAGCTGCTCAGCCACCGCTGGACGGCGCCGGAGGACCTGGACCGGTACCTGCGGCCCGGACTGGCCCGACGCCTGCGGGCGGGCCTGGCCGCCCTCGAGGACGGCACCACGGCCGAGCTCGTCGACGGGCCCCGCTGAGCGCCCCGGGGCCACCGGGCGCACGCCCCGGACCCCCGGCCCGGCCCCGGCGACGGCGTAGCATGGACGCCATGACCTCACTCCCCGCCGACGACATCGCATCCCCCACCTCCGCGTGGGACCTGGTCCCGGCCACGGTGCTGTGCGCGACGGAGGACACCGCGTCCGAAGGACCCGGGCCGCGCCCCACCTGCGAGGGGATGCGCAAGGTCATCGCCCACCACCGCCTGATCAGCGCCTACGCCGAGGGCCCCCGGGCCACGCAGCTGATGTTCCTCGCCGACGCCGAGGGCCGGCTGGCGCAGGGGGCCGAGGACGGCTCCGTGCAGCCCGGCTGCACCCTCGACGAGCTCTCCGAGACCTTCGTGCGGATGACCGGCCAGCAGCTCCAGCCCGAGCACCCGGGGCTTCGCCGGGTGCTGCTCGTGCACCTGGACGCCCCCGAGCTGCCCGTGCTGGCGGCCCTGTCCGGCACCGGCTTCACCGCCGTGTCCCGGCACGGCTGGTCCGTGGTGGTCTTCGACGCCGAGGTCGACTTCTGGGCCGTGCGCACCGGTCTCGCCGAGACCGCCGTGGCGCTGTCCTCGGACGGGGCCACCCGCTCCTTCGAGGTCCTGCTCGCGGGGGAGGACCCGGCGTCCGTCACCGACCTCGAGGCGGCCGACGCCGTGTGCGCCCTCGAGTGGGGCCCCGACTGGCTCCCCGCGGGCGGCGTGTCCGTCGAGGCCGAGCAGACGCCGGCCGCCCGGTTCGAGCGCGACCTCGTCCGGCTGTGCTCCGGCGGCACCTCGGACCTGCAGATCGAGTCCGTGGCCTCCGTCTTCGACCTGGACCCGGCCGAGACCAACCGGCTGCGCAACTACGTGCTGGGGGAGTCCACCGACCTGGTCCTGGAGTCCGTCCTGCAGCTGCTGGGCCTGCCCGTGCTCGCCGCCAAGGTCGTCGAGGGCCACCGGGAGCTCACGGCCACCGAGGGCGCCGAGCACTACGAGCCCACGGGCGTGGGCTCGGCCCTGCTGCGGGGGATGACCACCGAGCCCACCGGCGACGGGCTGTTCGCGCGGTACCAGCGGGCCCTCGTCCGCCGCCCGGAGCTGCTGCTGGCCGTCGCCGGCACCGAGACGGCCCTCGGGGTGGGGCTCGCCGGCGCGGCCCGGCGCGGCGGGGCCGG
>NZ_PDDL01000127.1:0-8929 GCF_020833785.1 Kocuria sp. CCUG 69068 | reverse complement strand
GCCTGGTCGGCGCTCGCGGTGACCGTGGTGCTGCCCGCCCTGAGCCCGGACGGCCGGTTCGCGTACGCGGACCGGCTGGACCTCGCGGCGGTGGCGGCCGACCCCGCCGGGGCCCTGGTCTCCCTGGTGCTGCCGGGCCAGAAGGCGCTCACCTGGCTGGCCGTGCTGGCGGTGGGCGTGGTGGTCGCCGTGCGCTCGCCGCTGGCGCTCGTGGCGCTGCCCACGCTGCTCTGGCGGATGCTCTCGCCGAACCACGGCTACTGGGGCACGGGCTGGCACTACAGCGCCGTCCTCATGCCCATTGTCTTCGTCGCCCTGCTCGACGCCGTGCTGCGGCTGCGCGGCGGACGCCTCCGGCGGCTCGCCCGGGCCGCGCCGGCACTGGCGTTCGTCGTCGCGCTCCTGCTGGTCCCGGGGCGCCCGCTGGCCGACCTCGTGGACCCCGCCGCCTACCGTCCGGACCCCCGGGCGGGCGCCAAGGCCGCGGTCGTCGCGGCCGTCCCCGAGGGGGCGAGCGTGGCCACGGACCTGACCCTCCTGCACCACCTCGTGCCCGGCGCGCAGGTGCACTGGCTGGGGTCCGAGGGCGATCCCGCCCCCGACTACGTGGTGGTCGACCGGCTCGGGGCCGCGTGGGGCGGGAACCCGCCGGGGGGCGTGGCCGGCTGGGCCCGGCAGCGCTACGGCGCCGGCTACACCGAGGTGCGTGACGAGAAGCACCTCGTGCTGGTGCGCCGCCGGGGCTGACCGCGCCGTCGCGTGCGCTAGACTGGACGGACCGAATCCGGTCACTCCCTCACTTTCTCGTGCAACGCGATGCCGTCCGTGCATCGTGTTCGGCCGCGGCCCGTGCCGCGCCGAGTCCGACGCTCCCGCCCCGTGCGGGGCTCCAAGTGGTTGGCAGGGACGTCCGGACACCACGACCGTGGCCGACGCCCCTGGGCATGCTCCCGGGCCGCCACCCGCACAGATAACGAGGCACTTCTCCATGACCGTCGACACCCCCAGCACCCCCGGCACCGCCGAGGAGCACACCATCACCTTCGCCGAGCTCGGCATCGACTCCCGGGTGCTCGCCACCCTGGACGAGGTCGGCTACGAGAACCCCACGCCCATCCAGGCCGCCACCATCCCGGTGCTGCTGCAGGGCAAGGACGTGGTGGGCCTGGCCCAGACCGGCACCGGCAAGACCGCGGCCTTCGCCGTGCCCGCGCTGTCCCGGCTCGCCGAGCTCTCCGACGTCAACGGCGTCTCCCGCGACACCCAGGTCCTGGTGCTCGCCCCGACCCGCGAGCTCGCCCTCCAGGTCGGCGAGGCGTTCTCCTCCTACGCCACCCACCTCGAGGACTTCACCGTCCTGCCGGTCTACGGCGGCTCCCCCTACGGTCCGCAGCTGGCCGGGCTGCGCCGCGGCGCCCAGGTGGTCGTCGGCACGCCCGGCCGCGTGATCGACCACCTCAAGAAGGGGTCCCTGGACCTGTCCCACCTGCAGTACGTGGTCCTCGACGAGGCCGACGAGATGCTGCGCATGGGCTTCGCCGAGGACGTCGAGCAGATCCTCTCGCAGACGCCCGTCGAGAAGCAGGTCGCCCTGTTCTCCGCGACCATGCCCCCCGCGATCCGCAAGATCGCCAAGCAGTACCTGCGGGACCCGCAGGAGATCGCCGTCAAGGGCAAGACCACCACGGGCACCAACACCCGCCAGCGGTACCTGCAGGTCATGGGCTCCCACAAGATGGAGGCCATGACCCGCATCCTCGAGGTCGGGGACTACGACGGCGTCATCGTCTTCGTGCGCACCAAGGCCGCCACCGAGGAGGTCGCCGACCGGCTCAAGGCCCGCGGCTACGCGGCCGCCGCGATCAACGGCGACATCCCGCAGAACATGCGCGAGCGCACGGTCGAGGCCCTGCGCGAGGGCAAGATCGACGTCCTCGTGGCCACGGACGTCGCGGCCCGCGGGCTCGACGTCGAGCGCATCTCGCTCGTGGTCAACTACGACATCCCGCACGACACCGAGTCCTACGTGCACCGGATCGGGCGCACCGGCCGCGCCGGGCGCTCCGGCGAGGCGATCCTGTTCATGACCCCGCGGGAGAAGTACCTGCTGCGGGCGATCGAGAAGGCCACCCGCCAGCCGGTGGAGCTCATGCGCATGCCCTCCACGGAGGACGTGAACCAGACCCGCAAGGACAAGTTCGCCCAGCAGATCACGGACACCATGGAGTCCGAGGACCTCGGCCAGTTCCGCGAGCTCGTCGAGCAGTACCAGGCGGAGCACGACGTCGACGCCGTGGAGATCGCCGCCGCGATCGCCGTGATGGCCCAGGACGGGCGGCCCTTCTTCGTGGAGGAGCTGCCCGAGCCGGTGCAGCGCACCCGCGACCGGGACCGTCCGGGGCGGGACGGCGACGACCGTCCGCGCCGCGAGCCGCGCACCGAGAAGGGCATGGCCACCTACCGGATGTCCGTCGGCCACCGGCACCGCGTCTCGCCGGGCTCCGTGGTGGGGGCCCTCACCAACGAGGGCGGGCTGAGCGGCGAGCAGATCGGGGCGATCGACATCCGCTCGACCCACACCCTCGTGGGCCTGCCCGAGAACCTGCCCGCCTCCACCCTGGACCGGCTCTCCCGCACGCGCATCAACGGTGAGCTCATCCAGCTCGAGGCCGACCGCGGCCCGGGCGCCGGCGCCCGGACCCGACCCCGCAGCACCTCGTCCTCCTACCAGGACCGCCCCCGCCGCGGCGGCGGCGCCCGGGGCGACGACTCCCGCGGCGGCTACCAGGGCAAGCGCTCCGGGTACTCCGCGGGCGACCGGGACGGCGAGAAGCCGTTCCGCAAGCCGCGCAGCAAGAAGTACTGAGCCCGGGGGCAGGACCCCGGACCGGGAGGAGGGACGGGCCGCACGGCCCGTCCCTCCTTCATCTGCCTCTCACGTGCCGTCGATAGGCTGGGGCGCATGTCGGGCGCGCGGTGGGAGAGGGTGCGGACGGAGCTGCGGTCCGTGCGCAGCCGGGTGCTCGCCACGACCATCGCCTTCCTGGCGGTCGCCCTCCTCGCCGTGGGCGGGATCACCCACTACTTGCGCCTGGTGGACCTCGACGAGTCCGTGCGCCAGGACATCGTCCAGGAGGCGGGGGAGCTGCAGCGGCTCGCGCAGCGCGGACCGCTCGGCCCGGACGCCTCCCTCTCGGAGGACCTGGACGCCACGGCCGAGGAGCCGTTCACGGACCTGCCGCAGCTCTTCTACACCTTCATGACCACCACGGTGCCCGGGGAGCACGAGAGCATCCTCGCGCTCGTCGGCGGCGAGCCGGCGTTCGAGCACGCCGACCGGTCACGGTTCCAGCTCGACGCCCCCGCCACGCTCGCCGCGGCCGTGGAGCGGGCCCGGCCCGGGCAGACCGTCGTCTTCGACCTCGAGCAGGACGGCCGGACGCTCCGTCTCGGCGTCATCTCGGTGGTCCTGGACGAGGACCCGCGCCAGGGCTACCTCGTGGTCGGCTTCGACATGAGCGCCCAGCGCCGGATCGTGCTGGACTCGCTGTGGCGCTACCTCGGCATCGCCGCCCTCACGACGGTCGTGGCGGGGCTGGTGGCCTACGTCCTGGTGGGCCGGGTCACCGCACCGATCACCCGCCTGCGCCGGGCCACGGAGCAGATCAGCCCGGACGACCTGGGGCGACGCGTTCCCGTCACGCAGGACGACTCGGACGTGGGCCAGCTCGCCGTGAACTTCAACGGCATGCTCAGCCGGATCGAGGCGGCCTTCGTCCAGCAGCGCCAGTTCCTCGACGACGCCGCGCACGAGCTGCGCACCCCCCTGACCATCCTGCACGGCAACCTCGAGCTGATGGACGAGCACGATCCCGCCGACGTCGAGGAGACCCGGGCGATGCTCCTCGACGAGATCGAGCGGATGAACCGCCTCGTGGAGGACCTGCTGCTGCTCGCCAAGGCCCAGCGCGCCGACTTCATCCGCCCCGGCCCCGTGGACGTCCCCGCCTGGCTCGACGACACGATGGACCGGCTGCGCGCGCTGGGGGACCGGCGCTGGGAGCTCGAGGCGCGGGCCGAGGGGCAGGTCGTGGCCGACGCGCAGCGGCTCACCCAGGCGGTCGTGCAGCTCGCCGCCAACGCGGTGAAGTTCTCCGCCCCCGGGGACCTCGTGGCCCTCGGCGCCGCCTGGGCCACCGGGCCCGCCGCGCCCGGCGAGGACACCCCCGCGCGCAGCCTCGAGGTGTGGGTCCGGGACACCGGCGTGGGCGTGGCCCCGGAGGACCAGCAGCGGATCTTCGAGCGCTTCGGCCGGGCCGAGACCGGGCGCACCGTGGAGGGCTCCGGGCTCGGCCTCGCGATCGTGGCCGCCATCGCCCACGGGCACGGCGGGACCGTGGGGCTGCGGTCGAGCCCCGGCCGCGGCGCCACGTTCACCCTCCGGCTGCCGGAGTCCCCGCCCGCCGCGGCCCCGGTCCCCCCGTCCGGTGCCGCCGGGTCCGGTGCAGCGGTGCCTCCCGCCCCCGTGCCCGGTCCCGACCTCAGCCCCGCACCTTCCAGGAAGTAGAGGCACCCCATGGCCAGCATCCTCATCGCCGAGGACGAGGAGCGCATCGCGCGCTTCATCCAGAAGGGCCTGCGCGCCGCGGGCTACACGACCACCGTGGTCGAGGACGGCACGAGCGCCCTCGACTACGCGAGCACCGGGGAGTTCGACCTGCTCGTCCTCGACGTGGGTCTGCCGGGCATGGACGGCTTCCAGGTGCTCTCGGTGCTGCGGTCCCTGGGCTTCTCGATCCCCGTGATCATGTGCACCGCCCGCGACTCGGTCGAGGACACCGTCGCGGGGCTGGAGCAGGGGGCCGACGACTACCTCGCGAAGCCGTTCCGGTTCCAGGAGCTGCTGGCGCGCGTCCGGGCCCGGCTCCGGGACCGCGCGGTGGCCGAGCAGACCGACGACGGGCTGCGCTACGGCGGGCTCGCCCTCGACGTCGGGACCCGGTGCGCGGTGCTCGAGGACCGGCAGGTCGAGCTCTCCGCCCGGGAGTTCGCCATGGCCAGGGCGTTCCTCGAGAGCCCCGGTCAGGTGCTCACGCGCGAGCAGCTGCTGAACAAGGTCTGGGGCTACGACTTCGACGGCTCGTCCAACGTGGTGGACGTCTACGTCCGCTACCTGCGCAACAAGCTCGGCGCGGAGCGCATCGTCACCGTGCGCGGAGCCGGCTACCGCCTCGCCAAGCTCTGATCGGCACCGGCCCGGTAGGGTGATCCGGGGCACGGCCCCGGCCACCCGACGGACCGATCTGACGAGGAACCAGCATGAGCGAAGCGAACGAGAAGTCTTTCGCGGCCCACCGTGCCCGCACGGACGACGACGGCGGGGCGCCCGCCAAGTGGAAGATCGTCGGCCCCGGCCTGGTGGTGGCCGCCACGGGCGTCGGCGCCGCCGACATGGTCGCCACCCTGGTCGCCGGGTCCCGGTACGGGTACGGACTGCTGTGGGCGGTGATCCTCGGCGTGATCCTCAAGATCATCCTCGTGGAGGGCGCCGGGCGCTTCACCCTGGCCACCGGCAGGACGATCTTCGAGGGCTGGCGGTCACTGGGCCGCTGGACCACCTGGTACTTCGGCCCGTACATCATGATCTGGGGCTTCGTCTACGGCGCCACCGCGATGTCCTCGGCGGCGCTGCCCCTCGCGGCGGTGTTCCCCGTCCTGCCCCTGTGGGCCTGGGCGATCATCATGGGGCTGCTCGGCTTCGTCATGGTGTGGTTCGGGAAGTACTCCTTCTTCGAGAAGGTCACCGCCGCCCTGGTCGGCCTGATGTTCGTCACCGTGGTGGGGCTGGCGGTCATCGCCGCCCCCAACATCCCCGAGATGCTGACGGGCCTGGTGCCCGTCATCCCGGAGGGCGGCGTGCTCTACACGCTGGCGCTCGCCGGGGGCGTGGGCGGCACCATCACCCTGGCCGCCTACGGCTACTGGCTGCGCGAGAAGGGGTGGTACACGCCCAAGTGGATGCGTGTCATGCGGATCGACAACTCCATGGCCTACGTCGTGACGGGGGTCTTCGTCATCGCCATGCTCGTGGTGGGCGCCGAGGTGGTGCGCTCCGCCGGGGTGGCGCTCAGCTCCGGTGACGAGGGCCTGCTCGACCTCTACGCCGTGCTGCGCGCGGAGTACGGCGACGTGGTCGGCACCGGCTTCCTCATCGGCTTCTGGGCCGCGTCCTTCTCCTCGATCATCGGCGTCTGGAACGGCGTCTCCCTCATGTTCGCGGACTTCTGGGGCAACATCCGCGGCAAGGAGTCCGGCCACCCCGACACCCGGGTGGGCGGCAAGTACTTCCGCTTCTACGTGCTGTGGCTGACGTTCCCGCCCATGGTCCTCTTCGCCCTGGGGCAGCCGATCGGCCTGATCCTGGCCTACGGCGTCCTCGGCTCGCTGTTCATGCCGTTCCTCGCCCTCACGCTGCTGGGCCTGCTCAACGGCAGCCGGATCCCGAAGGAGTGGGCCAACAAGCTCCACACCAACATCGCCCTGGGCATCACGGCCCTGCTCTTCGCCGTCCTGGGCGGCCAGCAGCTGGTCAAGGCGGTCGCGCCGGTCTTCGGCGGCTGAGCCGGCCCGCGGCCGGTCCACCCGGGCGGACCGGCCCGCCGGGGCCTCCGGGCCGGTCCCGGCGGGCCGGGCGTCCGCAGATGAGAACCTTTTCATCGACGGCTCATGTTCTCATCATGTCCCTCGGCCACAGTGGGCGGCAGCCGCACCGGCGCCGGACCCACCGGCGCTGATCCCCCGAGGAGGACACGATGAGCGACGACGAGCTGCGGGTGGTGCTGTACTCCCACGACTCCCAGGGCCTGGGCCACACCCGCCGGAACCTGGCCCTCGCCCGGTCCCTCGCCCAGCACCTGCCGGCGCTGACGGGGCGCCCGGTGACGGGCATGCTGCTGACCGGCATCGACGCCGCCACGTCCTACGGGCGCCCCGACGGCTTCGACTGGGTGGTGCTGCCCGGGATCCGCAAGGGCGCGGGCGGCTACGCGCCCCGCAACCTCTCCGTGGGCATGCGCCACCTGACCGCCCTGCGCTCCGGGATGGTGGACGCCGCGCTCACGGCCTTCCGCCCGCACCTCGTCGTCGTCGACCGCCACGCCTGGGGGGTGGACCGGGAGCTGCTGGAGCCGCTGCGCAGGCTCCGGGACCGGAGCCCCGGCACGGCGGTGGTCCTCGGCCTGCGCGAGGTCCTCGACGAGCCCGCGGCCGCGGCCCGCGAGTGGGCCGCGCTCGGGGACCTGGACCCCGTGCGGGAGGTCTACGACCAGATCTGGGTGTACGGCGACCGCGCGGTGCACGACCCGGTGGCCTCCGGCGAGATCCCCGCCGAGCTCGCCGACCTGGTCCGCCACACCGGCTACCTCGCCACCGGCCGGGCCGCCGGACGGCGCACGAGCGGCGTGGACCGCCCCTACGTCCTCACCATGGCCGGCGGGGGCTCCGACGGCCACCGCCTGACCCTCGCGGCCGCGCGCGCCCGGGTGCCCCACGGCCACCGGCACGTGGTGATCACGGGTCCGCAGATGCCGGAGGAGCACGCCGAGCAGGTGCGCGCCGCCGCCGTTCCGGGCACCCTCGTCCTGCCGTCCGTGCCCGACGCGCTCGCGGAGGTGGTGGACGCGAGCGCGGTGGTGTCGATGGGCGGCTACAACTCGGTCGCCGAGATCCTCACCACGAACACCCCCGCGCTCCTGGTCCCGCGCGACCGGCCCCGGCAGGAGCAGCTGATCCGGGCCCGCGCCCTCCAGGCCCACGGCGCGGTGGACGTGCTGACCGCCGACGCCCTCACCGGCGCCGCGCTCAGCGGCTGGCTGCACCGCGTGGTCGGCACCGTGCGGCTGCGCCGGCACCTGGCGCTCGACGGGCTGCACGCCGTGCCCGTCCTCGCGGCGCGGCTCCTGCCCGCGGGCCCGCCGCCGGTGCCCGCGCAGGCCGTGCCGGCCCGTGCCGGAGGCCTCCGGTGAGCGGCCACCGCATCGGCTACGTGCTGAAGGTCTACCCCCGCTTCTCGGAGACCTTCGTGGTCACCGAGGTCCTGGCCCGGGAGGCCCAGGGCGAGGACCTCACGATCTTCGCCCTCCGGCACAGCACCGACCCGCGCTTCCACCCCGAGCCGGCCCGCGTCCAGGCACCGGTCCACCACGTGGAGCGCCCCGAGCGGGCCTCCGCCGGCTGGGCCGTCCTGGCCCGCGCGGCGGAGGTGGTCCCCGGCTTCGGCCCCCGCTTCGCCGCCCTGCTCCCGGAGCTGGCCGGCACGGAGGCCTCCGAGGTCCACCAGGGGGTGGCGCTGGCCACCCGGGTCGTGGAGCAGGGCATCACGCACCTGCACGCGCACTTCGCGACCCTCGCCGCGCACGTCGCCGAGATCGCCTCCCGGCTCACGGGGGTGCCGTTCTCCGTGACGACCCACGCGAAGGACATCTTCCACGAGTCCGTGGACCCCGCCCGGCTGCGCCGCACCCTCGAGCGGGCGGAGCACGTGGTGGCGATCTCCGAGTACAACCGGCGGCACCTGGCCTCCGCGTTCCCCGCGCACGCGCACCGGCTGCGGCTCGTGCGCAACGGCCTGGAGCTCGCCCGCTTCCCCTACCGGGACCCCGCGCCCGTGGGGGAGACCCTGCGGGTCGTGGCCGTGGGGCGGCTCGTGGAGAAGAAGGGCTTCGACCGCCTCGTGCGGGCGGCCGCCCGGTACCGGGAGCAGGGCGGGCGGCTGTCCGTCACCGTCGCCGGCGGCGGCGAGCTGGAGGGGCCGCTGCGCGCCCTGGTCGCGGAGCTCGGCGCCGGGGACGTCGTCGACCTCGTCGGGCCCCGCACCCAGGCCGAGGTCGGCCGGCTGCTGCGCGCCGCGGACGTCTTCGCGGCCCCGTGC
>NZ_PDDL01000126.1:0-9028 GCF_020833785.1 Kocuria sp. CCUG 69068 | reverse complement strand
CCGCCACGACGCGCCCGTCGTGCCGGCCCAGGGCCGGACCGCGCCGGCGCTCCACCGAGACCCGGCGCAGCTGCTGCAGGGGCAGCGACACGGTCCTGCGGGCCCCGCCGGGGCGCAGCAGCACGAGGTGGCGGGTGGTGAGCACGTAGCGGGTGCGCCACCACCGCACCAGCGGGCGCAGGCAGCTGCGGAGCACCACCCAGCCGGCCGCGACGAGCAGGGTGAGCTCCACCCCGGCGTGCACCGTGGTCCACGGCTCCGCCACGGGGCGCCAGCGCAGCTCGAGGGCCCGCTGGGCGAAGGAGAGCGCGAACACCGTGAGCAGCAGCACCAGGAAGGGCCGGGTCAGCCGGGCGCCGTGGGCCCGTGTGGACACGAGCACGCGCTCCCCGGGCTGCAGGGCGGGACGGGCGGGCACGCTCAGGCCGTCCCGGGGGCGTCCGGGGCCGGGCGCAGGTGCACCACGTCGCCCGCCGTCACCTCGCGCTCGGCGCCGCCGTCCTCGCGCACGAGCAGGCCCCCGTGCTCGCCGAGGCCCGTCGCGGTGCCCGTGACGGGGGCGGCCCCGCCGGGCAGCTCGGCGCGCACCGGGCGTCCGATGGTCTCCATCCGCTCGGTGATCCGGGCGCGCAGCGGCCCGTCCGGGCGCACGGCGGCCTCCGGGTCCGCGCAGAACTGCCGGTAGACGGGGACGAACGCGCCCAGCACGGCCCGCAGGACGGCGGCGCGCTCGACCTCGCGGCCGGTGGCGCGCCGGACGGACGTGGCCGTGTCCACGGGCAGCTCCTCCTGGGCGACGTTGATGCCCGTGCCCAGGACCACCGCCGGCGGGTGCTGCGCGTCCAGCACGAGGCCTGCGAGCAGCCCGGCCGTCTTGCGTCCGTCCACCAGGACGTCGTTGGGCCACTTGATCCGCGCGCCGGCCGCCGCGAGCCCGTCCAGGGCGTCGACGACGGCCGCGGCCATCAGCAGGGTCAGCCACGGGAAGTGCTGGGTGGGCAGCGGGCGGCCGCGCGCGTCCGCCGGGCGCAGCAGGAGGCTGAAGGTCAGCGCGGTGCCGGGCTCGGTGGTCCACACCCGGTCCAGCCGGCCGCGCCCGGCGCTCTGGTGGCCGGTGAGCACGAGGGACAGGTCGGTCCACGGCCGGTCCGGGCGGGGCCCGCGCGCCTGCCGGGTGACGGCGGCCGTCAGGTGCTCGTTCGTGGAGCCGACCTCGTCGAGGACGTCGATCCGCCCCAGGCCGAGGTCCGCCAGGGCCGCGAGCAGGGCGGGCTCGCGCAGGTCGGCGGCGCAGGGGTCGGGCACGGTGCTCCTCGGGTCGGTCGTCAGGGGCCGGTCGTCACGGGCGGGTCCGCACGGGCCGGGGCGGTCGGTGCTGTCCGGCCGGGCGCCGTCCGCGTAGTGTTCGGACCACATCCACAGTAGTAGCCCCGTTCCCCGGGAACCGGCTGGACGGTCCCGTCCGGCCGGGCGGGGCCGCGGCACGACCCCCGGGAGAGCCACCGTGAGCGCAGCCGAGAACCGCACGACCTTCGCCGTCACCTACGTCTACGGCGGGCCCGCCGACGTCCTGGCCGCGCGCCGGCCGGAGCACCGCCAGTACCTCGGCGGGCTCGTGGAGCAGGGGCACCTGCTCGCGTCCGGTCCCTTCGACGACGACGGCGCGCCCGGCGCGCTGCTGGTCTTCGCCGCCGAGGACGCCGGGGCGGTCGAGCGGCTCACCGACGAGGACCCGCTGGTGCGCCACGGGGTGGTCACCGAGCGGACCGTCCGCCCCTGGAAGGTGGTCCTCGGCAGCGTCGGCTGAGCACCGTCCCGTGTCCCCCGGACCCGGGCACGGATTTTGTAGGAGTTCTACAACGGAGGCCCCCGCGGCCGCGGACTAGAGTGAGCAGGTCCCCTGACCACCCCGGACCGGACCGATCGGCCCGCCGGGCCGGCCGCGTACCAGACCACGAGGTGCCTGTGACCCACGACCTGACGACCACCGCCGGCAAGATCGCCGACTTCCACGACCGCAGGGCCCGCTCCGAGGTGCCCGCGGGGCAGGCGGCGGTCGAGAAGCAGCACGCCCGCGGGAAGAACACCGCCCGCGAGCGCGTGGAGATGCTCCTGGACGAGGACTCGTTCGTGGAGTTCGACGCCCTCGCGACCCACCGCTCGACCGCCTTCGGGATGGCGTCGAAGAAGCTGCCCGGCGACGGCGTGGTCAGCGGCTACGGCACGGTGGACGGGCGCCTGGTGGCGGTCTACTCCCAGGACTTCGCGGTCTTCGGCGGGTCGCTGTCCCAGGTCAACGGGGAGAAGATCGTCAAGGTCCAGAAGTTCGCCCTGCGCAACGGCTGCCCGGTCATCGGGATCAACGACGGCGGCGGGGCACGGATCCAGGAGGGCGTGGCCTCCCTGGCCATGTTTGCGGACATCTTCAACATGAACGTCCGCTCCTCCGGGGTGGTCCCGCAGATCTCGCTGATCATGGGCCCGTGCGCGGGCGGGGCGGCCTACTCCCCCGCCCTGACCGACTACATCGTGATGGTCGACAAGACCTCGCACATGTTCATCACCGGACCGGACGTCATCAAGACGGTCACGGGCGAGACGGTGGACATGGAGACGCTGGGCGGGGCGCGCCAGCACAACGCGACGACCGGCACGGCCACGTACCTCGCCGAGGACGAGCAGGACGCGCTGGACTTCGTGCACGAGCTGCTCGAGTTCCTGCCGGCGAACAACCTGCAGGAGGCACCCCTGGTGGACCACGACCAGGAGGACGAGGTCACCGACCAGGACCTCGCCCTGGACGTGCTGGTCCCCGACTCCGCGAACCAGCCCTACGACATGCGCGCGGTGGTCGAGGCGATCGTCGACGACGGGCACTTCCTGGAGATGCAGGCCCTCTACGCCCCCAACGTGATGATCGGCTACGCCCGGGTCGAGGGGCACACCGTGGGCGTCGTGGCGAACCAGCCCATGCAGTTCGCCGGCACCCTGGACATCGCGGCCTCCGAGAAGGCGGCCCGGTTCGTGCGCCACTGCGACGCGTTCAACGTCCCGATCCTCACCCTCGTGGACGTGCCCGGGTTCCTGCCCGGCACCGATCAGGAGTTCAACGGCATCATCCGGCGCGGCGCCAAGCTGCTCTACGCCTACGCCGAGGCGACCGTCCCGCTGGTCACCCTGATCACCCGCAAGGCCTATGGCGGGGCCTACATCGTGATGGGCTCCAAGAAGCTCGGCGCGGACGTCAACCTGGCCTGGCCCACCGCGCAGATCGGTGTGATGGGCGCCCAGGGCGCCGTGGAGATCCTCTACCGCCGGGACCTCAAGGCCGCCGCGGACAACGACGAGGACGTCGAGGCGCTGCGCGCCGAGCTGGTGCGCAAGTACGAGGAGAGCCTGCTCAACCCCTACCAGGCCGCCGAGCTGGGCTACGTGGACGCGGTGATCTCCCCGTCCGAGACCCGGGTGCAGGTGCTCAAGGCCCTGCGGGCCCTGCGCGACAAGCGGGCGTCGATGCCCACCAAGAAGCACGGGAACATCCCGCTGTGACCCCCCGTCAGCCCGCCGAGGGCACCCCGTCCCTGCGCTTCACGGCCGGCAGCCCCACGCCGGAGGAGGTCGCCGCCGTCACGGCCGTCCTGCTCGCGCGCCGGCACGCGGGCGAGGACGACGCGAAGGGCTCCCCGGGGCGCCGGGACCAGTTCCGCCGGATGCGGCTGGGCCTGAAGCTGCGCCCGGGCCGCGGCGCGTGGCGGCGGACCCGGCCGGAGGAGTGACCGGGCCGGAGGAGTGACCCGCACGCCGTGACCCGGGTGGCGCCCGGTCACGGCTCCCGGGGGATCCGCCGGGAGACGACGAGCGCCACCGCGATGCCCGCCAGGGCGAGCACCGCCGTCACCGCCCACGTCAGGTCCCAGGAGCCGGTCGCCTGCGCGACCGAGGCGACCGCGGGCGGGCCGGCGAACTGGCCCAGGGCGTTGAACTGCTGGCCCAGGCCCAGCGTGGTGGCCACCGTGGTGGGGGTGGGCGCGACGCGCATGAGGCTGGCGATCGCCGTGGTCGGCACCACTCCCCCCACCGCGGAGAACACCAGGACCGCGCCGTACCGGGCGCCGAAGCGCACGCCCTCGTCCAGCAGCGGGGCGATCCCGAACGCGACCACGGCGGCCAGGCCCAGCACGGCGAAGCCCGTGCACCACAGCACCACGGGGCGCACCCCGCGATGCAGGGCCCGGCCCGCGCCCAGGTTGCCCACCACGTTGACCCCCGCGGCGAGCGCGCTGAGCCCCGCGGCGGCGCCCGCCGCGATCCCGGCCTCGGCGTACATGGAGGGCAGGAACTGCACCACCCCGTTCCACTGGGCGGTGTAGAGACCGAAGACCGCGGCCACGAGCCACGGCCCCGGTGCGCGCAGGGTCAGCCCGAGGCGCTGCCGCACCCCGTGCACCACCGTGTGGGCCGGGTCCGGCGGGAGCACGGCGAGCACCAGCACGCCCAGGAGCGCGGAGCCGGCCGCGGCGGCCGCCCACCAGGTGCGCCAGCCGAGGGCCTCGCTGAGCAGCCCGCCGAGGAGCAGGGAGAGGGCCGCGGCGACCGGGATGTGGCAGCCCCACAGCCCCACCAGCAGGGACACCCGGGCCGGGGCCACGGTGCGCCGGATCAGGGCCGGGGCGCAGATCGACACGAGCATGAACCCCACGCCCTCCAGCACCCGGGAGCCCAGCAGCGGGCCGTACCCCGTGGAGAGCAGTCCCGTCACGGAGCCGGCGGTGAGCAGGCCCAGCCCGAGCACCAGGCCCCGGCGCAGGCCGATCCGGTCCCCGGACAGACCCACCACCACGCCCAGCAGCATGCCGGCCACCTGCACGGTGGAGAGCAGGAACCCGCCCTGCACCAGGCTCAGGCCGAGCTCGGCGGAGAGCACGGGCAGCGCCGGGGCCAGCTTCCACACGTGCAGGGCGCCCACCACCCCCGCGACCACCACGAGCAGGGCGGGCCCGGTCCCGGCGGTCCCCGAGGGCCCGGCCGGGACGGTCGCGGGGGGCGCGGAGTTCGCGCGCGGCGCAGGAGCGGACATGCTCCGCAGTCTAGGGAGCGCCCGGCGCTACTGTGACGTGCATGACCGATCAACGGCCCGACCCCCTGACCGGCGCCGGCCCCGCGCCCCTCGGCACGGGGCGGCGCGAGCCCACGGACGTGGACGCCGTGGCCGAGCGCTGGTTCGCGCGCGCCATGGAGCTGGACCCGGCCCAGGCCACCGTGCACGGCTTTCCCGGGCACGAGACCGAGTACCGCGACTTCGGGCCCGAGGGCCTGGAGGCCCACGCCGACGCCGCCCGCCGGACGCTGGCGGAGCTCGAGCGCGCGGCCCCGGTCGACGACGTCGACCGGATCACCGGCCACGCCCTGCGCGAGCGCCTGGGCCTGGACCTGCTCCTGCACGAGGAGGGGCTGCGGGGCTGGGAGGTCAACAACATCTCCTCCCCGGTGCAGGAGATCCGGGAGGTCTTCGACGACCTGCCCCGGAGCACCGCCGAGGACTGGGCGCACCTCGCCGGCCGGCTGCGCGCCGTGCCCGCCGCCGTGGACTCCTACCTCCTGGGCCTGCGGCACGCCCGCTCCCTCGGCCGCTCGGCCTCCGCGGCGCAGCTGCGCAACGCCGCCCGGCAGTGCACCGGCTACGCGGCGCGCCACGGCTTCTTCGACCGGCTGGCGCGCAGCCCCCGCGTCCCCGAGGCGCTGCGGCAGCAGGTCGGGGAGGCGGCCGAGGCGGCGCGGCGCGCCTACCGGGGCCTCGCCGCCGTGCTGGGCAGGGAGCTCGCCGCGGACGCGCCCCGCACGGACGCGGTGGGACCGGACGTGTACACGCTGCGCCTGCAGGAGTTCCTGGGCGCCGTCCTGGACCCGGCCACGGTCTACGCGTGGGGCGTGGAGCAGCTGCGCACGATCGTGGCGGAGCAGGAGCAGCTCGCCCGCCGGATCGCCCCCGGCGCCACGGTCGCCGAGGCCATGGCGGCCCTGGACGCGGACCCGGCGCGGCAGCTGCACGGCACCGACGCGCTGCAGGCGTGGATGCAGGACCTCTCCGACGCCGCCGTGGACGCCCTCGCGGACACGCACTTCGAGCTCACCGGCCCCATGCGCCGGCTCGAGTGCCGCATCGCCCCGACCCACGACGGCGGGATCTGGTACTCGATGCCCAGCGCCGACTTCTCCCGCCCCGGGCGCATGTGGTGGTCCGTGCCCGAGGGCACCCGGAGCTTCACCACGTGGGAGGAGACCACGACCGTCTACCACGAGGGCGTCCCCGGCCACCACCTGCAGTTCTCCACCGCGCTCGCCAACTCGGGCGAGCTCAACCGGTGGCGGCGGATGGGCGTGTGGGTCTCGGGCCACGGGGAGGGCTGGGCGCTGTACGCCGAGCGGCTCATGGACGAGCTGGGCCACCTGCAGGACCCCGGGGACCGGATGGGGATGCTGGACGCCCAGCGGCTGCGGGCGGCGCGGGTGGTGTTCGACGTCGGCTTCCACTGCGGCTACCGGATCCCCGCGGAGCTCGGGGACGCCCTCGGCGGGGCCCGCCCCGGCGAGGTCTGGACGCCCGAGGACGGCTGGCAGTTCCTGCGCTCGAACATCGTGATGGCGGACCCGATGCTGCGCTTCGAGTGGATGCGCTACATGGGCTGGCCCGGGCAGGCGCCGTCCTACAAGGTGGGCCAGCAGCTGTGGGAGCAGGCGCGGGAGGCGGCCCGCGCCGCGGCGGGCCCGGAGTTCCTGCTCAAGGACTTCCACACCCGCGCGCTGCGGGTCGGCTCGGTGGGCCTGGACACCCTGCGGTACGCGCTCGCCCTGTGACCTCCGTCATTCCCGCGTCACATTTCGTCACCGTCATTCGGTGTTGTATATTTCCGCGCCCTATCGTGGCCACATGATTTCCGCAGAAAGCACTCGACGGCTGCCCCGGTGGATGACCTCCTTCGGCCCGCAGATCGTGCTCGCCCTCCTCCTGGGCGTGGTCCTGGGCACCGTGGCCGACGCCCTGGGCGGCGACCCCGACACGGACCCCAACTGGCTGATGACCGCCCTGGACACCATCGGCACCAGCTACGTCAGCCTGCTCAAGGCCGCCGTGGTCCCGCTCATCGTGACCGCGGTGATCTCCTCGATCGCCAACCTGCGAGAGGTCTCCAACGCCGCCCGGCTCGCGTGGAAGACGCTGCTGTGGTTCGGGATCACCGCCCTGATCGCCGTGACGGTCGGCCTGGTGCTCGGCCTGGTCGTCCAGCCCGGCGCCGGCAGCGGCGCGGCCGCGCCCGCCGAGGCGTACACCGGGACGCAGGGCTCGTGGCTGGGCTTCCTCACCGGCCTGGTCCCCGCCAACTTCCTGGGCCTGCAGGTCTCCTCCTCCGTGGTGGACCCGGAGACCGTCCAGACCTCCCTCGGCTTCAACGTGCTGCAGGTGCTCGTGGTGTCGGCCGCCGTCGGCATCGCGGCGCTCAAGGTGGGCGCCCCCGCCGAGCCCTTCCTGGCCGTGGTCCGGGCCGCGCTCGCCGTGGTGCAGAAGGTGGTCTGGTGGATCATCCGCCTCGCCCCGCTGGGCACCCTCGGGCTCATCGGCCGGGCCGTGTTCGAGTACGGCTGGACCTCGATGGGCGGGCTCCTGGCGTTCGTCGCCACCGTCTACGCCGGCCTGCTGGTCGTGGCGTTCGTGGTCTACCCGGCCCTGGTCAAGGCGCACGGGCTCTCCGTCCGGCAGTACTTCTCCGGCGTGTGGCCGGCCGTGCAGCTGGGCTTCGTCTCCCGCTCCTCGGTCGGCACCATGCCCCTGACGCAGCGCGTCACCGAGCGCAGCCTCGGCGTGCCCCGCGCCTACGCATCCTTCGCCGTGCCGCTCGGGGCCACCACCAAGATGGACGGCTGCGCCGCGGTCTACCCCGCGATCGCCGCCCTGTTCGTCGCGCAGTTCTACGGGATCGAGCTGGACGTCACGCACTACGTGCTCATCGCGCTCGTGTCCGTGCTGGGCTCCGCGGCGACCGCCGGCACCACGGGCGCCACCGTGATGCTCACCCTGACGCTGTCCACGCTGGGCCTGCCGCTCGACGGCGTGGGCCTCCTGCTGGCCGTGGACCCGATCATCGACATGGGCCGCACCGCGCTCAACGTGGCGGGCCAGGCCCTGGTGCCCACGATCGTCGCCCACCGCGAGGGGCTGCTGGACCGGGAGCTCTACGACGCCCCGCGCTCCGGCGACCCCTTCACACCCGAGGACGTCGCCCCCGAGGACGCCGCTCCCGAGGAGGCCGCGGCGACCGGGGTCCGCTGAGCCCCGGCGCCGCCGTCCCCACCGCGAGGGGCGGGGAACTGCGAGAATGCTCGACGCATTCCGGCAGTTCCCCGCCCCTCGCTGTTCCTGGACGCGTCACGGGCTACCCTGGGACGGGCATGAGAGCTGGGTCACAGCACGGGACAGGAGGCGGCGCGTGGGCGCACCGGCGGACGGACCGACGACGACGGACCCGCTGCTGCGACTGTCCTGGGCCCGGTCGCTGGACCACCTCTCGGCGCCCGAGCGCTGCACCCCGCGGGTCGTGCTGGACGGCCCCGACGTCCGGGAGGCCCGCTCCCCGCTGCGCCTGCTGATGCCCGTGCTCGACGAGCTGCTCACCCCGCTGGCCGAGGACACCGGCCTGGTCGTGGCCGTCACGGACCCCGGCGGCGTGATCCTGCAGGTCCGGGGCAGCGCCGCGACCCGGCGGCGGGCCGAGTCCATGGGCTTCGTCGAGGGCGCCGACTGGTCCGAGCCGGCCGTGGGCACCAACGCCCCGGGCACCGCCCTGGTCCTGCGCCGGCCCGTGACCGTGCACCGCGAGCAGCACTTCTACCCCGAGGCCCGGCCCTGGACCTGCACGGCCGCCCCGCTGCTGCACCCCGTCACGGGGGCGCTGCTGGGGGCGGTGGACCTGACGGGCGGGGACGCCGCCGCGGCCCCCGCCACCCGGGCGCTGGTCGGCGCGGCGGTGCGCGC
>NZ_PDDL01000125.1:0-9045 GCF_020833785.1 Kocuria sp. CCUG 69068 | reverse complement strand
GGCCCGGGTGTCGACCGAGGCGGGCACCGCGGCGGCGGACGTGGCGCCGGCGGTCGCCGGGCCGGTCGCGGAGGCGCCCTCGGCGGTCCCGCCGAGCCCCAGCGCGTCGTCGACGATCCGGACGACCTCCTGCTCGGACCGCGCGGCGCGCAGGGCGGCCACGAAGTCCTTCTTCATCAGCGAGCGGGCGAGCTTGGCCAGCAGCTTCAGGTGCGTCTGGTCGGCGCCCTCGGGCGCCGCGATGAAGAAGACGATGTCGGCGGGGCCGTCCTTGGCGCCCCAGGGGACGCCCTGCGCGAGCCGGGCCATGACCAGGGTCGGCTCGGTCACGGCGGCGGAGCGGCAGTGCGGGATCGCGATGCCGCCGGGGATGCCGGTGGCGGTCTTGTTCTCGCGGGCGATGGCGTCCGCCAGCAGCCCGTCGAGCTGCTCGGCGCGGCCGGTGCGCTGCACCAGGGCGGCGAGCCGGCCGATGACGGTTTCCTTGTCTGCTCCCAGGTCCTGGTCGAGCGAGACCAGGTCGGGAGTGATGAGCTCGGACACGATGTCCTCCTTGAGCGGCCGGGCCGGTGGCCCGGGTGGTTCGGATGAGGTGGGGTGGAGTGGTGCGGTTCAGCCGGAGACGGCGCGCGCGGGGAGCTCCCGCACGGTGACCGCCTCGGGGGTGGTCTCGGAGAGGGCGGGGACCCGGGTGCCCGGCATCGCGGCCGCCGCGGACCCGGAGGCCACGGCCTGCCGCAGGCACTCCGGCGCCGCGTCCCCGCGCTCCTGGGCGATGAGGTAGCCCGAGAGCGAGCTGTCGCCGGCGCCCACGGTGGAGCGCACGGCCACGGGGGCGTGGACGGCGTGCCAGGAGCCCTCCGGGACGGTGAGCACGGCCCCGCCGGCCCCGAGGGTCGTGAGGACCGCGCCCAGGCCGCGGTCCACGAGCGCGGCGGCGGTGGCGGCCGCGAGGTCGGGGTCCGCCTCGAGCCGTTCGCCGTCGACCGTCCCGACGAGCTCGGCGAGCTCCTCGCCGTTGGGCTTGATGAGGTCGGGCAGGGCGTCGTCGCCGGACACGGCGCCCTGCAGCGCCGCCCCGGAGGTGTCCACGGCGAACAGGGGCGAGCGCTCCCCCAGGGCCGTGCGGACCCGGCGGACGATCCGGGCGTAGACGTCCTCCGGGGCGCCGGGCGGCAGCGAGCCGGCCAGGACCACCCAGGAGGCGTCCGCGCCGCGGTCCACCAGGAGCTCGACGACGGCGTCGACGTGCTCGGTGCCCAGCGGCGCACCCGGGGCGTTGATCTTGGTGGTGGTGCCGTCCGGCTCGGTGATCGTGATGTTCGAGCGGATCGGGGCACCCACGGGGACCGCCTCGTAGGGGACCTCGGCCGCGGTGAGCTCCGCCAGCAGCGGATCGCCGGGGTCGCCCGGCAGCACGGCCAGGGTCGGGACGCCGCTTGCGCGCAGCGCCCGGGAGATGTTCACGCCCTTGCCGCCGGCGTCCTGCCGGGCGCCGTCGGCGCGCTGGACGGCGCCGCGGCGCAGCGGCGCCGGGAGCTCGACCGTGCGGTCGAGGGACGGGTTGAGGGTGACGGTGAGGATCACGCGATCACCACCTCGACGTCGGCCTCCTCGAGGGCGGCGGCCAGCTCGGGACCGGGGGCCCGGTCGGTGATGAGGGTGTCGATCTCGTCCAGCGACGCGAAGCGCATGAGGGTCTCCTGATCGTGCTTGGCCGAGTCGCAGAGGACCACGACCCGGCGGGAGGTCTGGATGATGGCGGTCTTGACGACCGCCTCGATGGGGTCCGGGGTGCTCAGCCCGAACGCGGCGTGGATCCCGTTGCAGCCCACGAACGCGAGGTCCGGGCGCAGGCGGGTGTAGTGCTCCGCGGCCCGTCCGCCGGCGGCGGCCCAGGTGAGCTTGCGGACGCGCCCGCCGACGAGCTCGAGCCCGATGCCCGAGGCGTCGGCGAGCTTGGCGGCGATGTGCAGGGCGTGGGTGATGATGAGCTGCTCCTGCCCGTCCGGCAGGGTGGAGTCGGTGCGGACGATGAGGTCGGCCAGGGCCTCGACGGTGCTGCCGGCGTCGAGCACGACGGCCCCGGCCCCGCTGGTGCGCAGGAGGTCGAACGCCGCCTGCGCGATCCGCCGCTTCTCCGGGGTGTTCAGGTGCTTGCGGGAGGAGATGGCCTTCTCGTCGGACGTCGACTGGTCCGCGGAGACGGCGCCCCCGTGCACCCTGCGGAGCCTGCCCGCGGCCTCGAGGGCCGCGAGGTCGCGCCGGACCGTCTCCATGGTGACGTCGAAGCGGCGTGCCAGGTCCGCGCCGTTGACCCGGCGAGTCGTGAGCACCAGCTCGGCGATCTCGGCCTGGCGTTCTTCTGCGAACATGGCGTGCACCTCACGGACGGGAACGATGGACTGTCTTTGCGTTCCCTTGAGTTTATGTGAGTTCGTGTGGTTTTACCAGGGGTTGTAGTGATCCACTTCACGAAAGGCCACAATCGGCGGCGAGGCCCCGGCGGACCGGGCGGGGCACGGTGTCCGCGCCCCGGCGTAGCCTGGATCACGGACCGCCCGGTCCGCCCCGCCCGTCCCGCCACCAGGAGCGGACGCCCATGCTTCTCCGTCTCGTCCGGCAGCACACCGGCCGCTACCTGCCGTGGGTCCTGGCCGTCGTCGCGCTCCAGCTGGTCGCCACGATCGCCGCGCTGCTGCTGCCGAGCCTCAACGCCCGGATCATCGACGAGGGCGTCGTCCGGGGCGACACCGGCCTGATCCTGCGCGTCGGGGAGGTGATGCTCGGCGTGGCGCTCCTGCAGGTCGCGGCCGCCGTCGCCGCGGTGTACTGCGCGGCCCGGGCGGCGATGGGCACCGGCCGCGACCTCCGCCGCGCCGTGCACCGGCAGGTCGGCTCCTTCGGCTCCCGCGAGGTCAACGGCTTCGGGGCCCCCACCCTCATCACGCGGGGCACCAACGACGTCCAGCAGATCCAGATGCTCGTGCTCATGGGGCTCAACTTCATGGTGGCGGCGCCCATCATGTGCGCCGGCGGGATCGTGATGGCTCTCCGGGAGGACGCCGGGCTCTCCTGGCTCGTGTGGGTGTCGGTGCCCGTGCTCGGGATCGCGGTGGGCGTGCTGGTGGGCCTGCTCATGCCCCTCTTCCGGCTCATGCAGGGGCGGATCGACCGGATCAACGCGGTGCTGCGCGAACAGATCGTCGGCATCCGGGTGGTGCGGGCCTTCGTGCGGGAGGACCACGAGCGCCGCCGCTTCGCGGCCGCCAACCGGGAGCTCACCGACGTGTCGGTGCGCATCGGCTCCCTGTTCGTGCTGATGTTCCCGGTCATCACCATGATCCTGCACCTGGCCACCGCCGCCGTGCTGTGGTTCGGCGGCCAGCGGGTGGGGGCCGGGCAGATCCAGGTCGGCTCGCTCACCGCGTTCCTGCAGTACCTCCTGCAGATCCTGACGGCCGTGATGATGGGGACGTTCATGGTGATGATGGTCCCGCGCGCCATGGTGTGCGCCGAGCGCATCACCGAGGTGCTGCGCACCGAGCCCTCCCTGCGGGAGCCCGCCGAGCCCGTGGTCCCGGCCTCCCGGACCGGTGCGGTGGAGCTGCGCGACGTGACGTTCCGGTACCCCGGGGCGGAGCTGCCCGTGCTGGAGGGCGTGGGCTTCCGGGCCGGGCCGGGCCGGACGACCGCCGTCGTCGGCGCCACCGGGTCGGGCAAGTCCACCCTCCTGCACCTCGTCCCCCGGCTGCTGGACCCCACCGGGGGCACGGTGGAGCTCGACGGCGTCCCGCTGCCCCGGCTGTCCCACGAGCAGATCGCCGCCCGGGTGGCCCTCGTGCCGCAGCGGCCGTACCTGTTCTCCGGCACCGTGGCCTCCAACCTCCGGCTCGGGGACGCCGGGGCGACGGACGAGGAGCTCTGGGCCGCGCTGCGCACCGCACAGGCGGAGGACTTCGTCCGCCGGATGCCCGGGGGGCTCGAGGCCCCGATCGCCCAGGGCGGCGTCAACGTCTCCGGCGGGCAGCGGCAGCGGCTGTGCATCGCACGGGCGCTGGTGGCCCGCCCGGTGGTGTACCTCTTCGACGACTCGTTCTCCGCCCTGGACGTGGCCACCGACGCCCGGCTGCGCGCCGCCCTCGTGCCGGCGACCCGGGACGCGACCGTCCTGGTCGTGGCCCAGCGCGTGTCCACCGTCCGGGACGCGGACCAGATCCTCGTCCTGGACGCCGGGCGGATCACGGCGCGCGGGACCCACGACGAGCTGCTGGCCACCTCCGGCACCTACCGGGAGATCGTCGAGTCGCAGACCCGCGCGGAGGAGGTGGCCTGATGGCCGCGCCCGCCCCGCCGCGCAGGCCCCAGCGCTTCTGGTCCTCCGCCGGACGACTGCTGGGCCTGCTCGCCCCGCAGCGGCGGGCGCTGGTGCTCGTCCTCCTGGCCGGGACCGTGTCCGTGGCGCTCAACGTCTGGGCCCCGCTCGTCCTGGGCCGGGCGATGGACGTGATCTTCACGGGGGTGCTCGGCCGGGACATGCCCGCGGGCGCGACGCGGGCGGAGGTGGCCCAGGACCTGCGGGACCGGGGCGAGCAGAACCTCGCGGACCTGGTCTCCGCCGCGGACGTCGTTCCCGGGGCGGGGATCGACTTCTCCGCGCTCGCCCGGCTGATCGCGGCGGTGCTGGTCATGTACCTGGTGGCCTCGCTGCTGATGTGGGCGCAGGGCTGGCTGCTCAACCGCCTGGTCATGCAGGTGGTCCACGACCTGCGCAGCGCGGTCGAGGACAAGCTGAATCGGCTGCCGCTGGGGTGGTTCGACACCCGTGAGCGCGGCGACGTGCTCTCGCGGGTGACCAACGACGTCGACAACGTCCAGACGGCGCTGCAGCACTCCTTCGCCCAGCTGGTCCAGTCCCTGCTCACGGTGGTGGGGATCGTGATCATGATGTTCGTGGTGTCGTGGCAGCTGGCGCTCGTGGCCCTGGTCGCCCTCCCCCTGTCCGCGGGGGCCGCCGGGTTCATCGGGGTGCGCGCCCAGCGCCTGTTCACGGAGCAGTGGCGCGCCACCGGCGCCCTCAACGGGCACATCGAGGACTCGTTCTCCGGCCACGAGCTGATCAGGGTCTTCGGCCGCGAGCAGGAGATGGCCGAGCGCTTCGACGAGCGCAACGAGGAGCTGTACCGGGCGGCCTTCGGGGCACAGTTCGTCTCCGGCACGATCATGCCCGTCATGCAGTTCATCTCCTACCTCTCCTACGTGGGCATCGCCGTGCTCGGCGGGCTGCGCGTGGCCTCCGGGCAGCTGAGCCTCGGGGCGGCGACCGCGTTCATCCAGTACTCGCGGGAGTTCACCCAGCCCCTGTCCCAGATGGCGGGCATGGCCAACACCCTGCAGTCCGGGGTGGCCTCCGCGGAGCGCGCCTTCGAGCTGCTCGACGCCCCGGAGCAGCATGCCGACACCGCCCGCGCCCGCCTGCCCGAACGGTCCCCCGGCCGGGTGCGCTTCGAGCACGTCTCCTTCTCCTACGTCCCGGGG
This sequence comes from Kocuria sp. CCUG 69068, assembly GCF_020833785.1. Lineage (NCBI taxonomy): Bacteria > Bacillati > Actinomycetota > Actinomycetes > Micrococcales > Micrococcaceae > Kocuria > Kocuria sp. CCUG 69068. The sequence goes on along the minus strand of NZ_PDDL01000125.1, from coordinate 3,507 downwards.
GCCCCGCTCCTCCAGGACCTGACCTTCGAGGCGCTCCCCGGCCGGACCGTGGCCGTCGTGGGGCCCACCGGCGCCGGCAAGACGACGCTCGTGAACCTGGTGCTGCGCTTCTACGAGCTCGACGCCGGGCGGATCACGCTGGACGGCGTGGACATCACCGACCTCTCCCGCGCCGAGCTGCGCTCCCGGGTCGGGATGGTCCTGCAGGACGCCTGGCTGTTCGGCGGGACCATCCGGGAGAACATCCGCTACGGACGGCTGGACGCCACGGACGAGGAGGTGCTCGAGGCCGCCCGGGCGACCCTCGTGGACCGCTTCGTGCGCGCGCTGCCGGAGGGCTACGACACCGTGATCGACCCGGAGGGCAGCAACGTGTCCGTGGGCGAGCGGCAGCTCATCACCATCGCCCGGGCCTTCCTGTCCGACCCCTCCCTGCTGATCCTGGACGAGGCGACGTCCTCGGTGGACACCCGCACCGAGGTGCTCGTGCAGCAGGCCATGGCCGCGCTGCGCAGCGACCGGACCTCGTTCGTCATCGCGCACCGTCTCTCCACCGTCCGCGACGCGGATATCATCCTGGTGATGGAGGACGGCCGGATCGTGGAGCGGGGCGCCCACGACGACCTGCTCGCCGCCCGGGGCGCGTACGCCGCGCTGCACGCGAGCCAGTTCGCGGCTCCGGCGGTCCCCGACGACGCCCCCACCGACCAGCAGCCCCTCGACGTGCAGGAGAGCACCACCCATGACACCCCGTGAGCTCTACGGCCGCTTCGCCCTCGCCGAGGCGGTGACCTGGACGCTGCTGATCCTCGGCATGGTCCTGAAGTACACGGGGGTCTCGGATGCCTTCGTGCCCGTCTTCGGCATGCTGCACGGGGTCGTGTTCCTCGGCTACTGCGTGGTGACCTGCTTCGTCTGGGTGGACCAGCGGTGGTCGGCGGGCTTCGGGGCCCTGGGCCTGGCCAGCGCGGTCGTCCCCTGGGCCACGATCCCCTTCGAGCGCCGCGCCGAGCGCACGGGCCGGCTCGACGGCGGCTGGCGCCTGGCCCCCGGCGGCGACCGTCCCACCACCGTGCCGGAGCGGCTGGAGGCCTGGTCCCTCCGCAGCCCATGGCTGGCCGTGGCGGCGGGCGCGGTCGTGGTGGCGGGCCTCACCTCGGTGCTCCTGTACCTGGGCCCGCCCGTCCCCCGCGGCTGAGCCCGGCCCGGCCGCGCCGGTTCCTGGCGGGCACGCACCCGGTATAGCGTGGACATCAGGACGGCCCCGCCGACCGACGGCGGCGCCACGAGGAGGATCCACGTGACCAATTTCGCCAACGTCGAGCGCCGGCACCTCGCCGCGCTCCTGCGCCGACTGGGCCCCGACGCCCCGACCCTGTGCGAGGGCTGGAGGACCCGCGACCTCGCCGTGCACCTCGTCGTGCGCTCCGGGCGGCCGGACGTCCTGGCCGGCCAGGTGCTCCCGCGGGTGCCCGTGCTGGGCGAGCGCGCCCGCCGCGCCGAGCAGGCCGTCGCCGGCCAGCCCTGGGAGGAGCTCGTGCGGAAGGTGGAGCACCCGCCGCTGTACTCGCCCGCGCGGCTCGGACCGGTGGACAAGCGGATCAACACCGTGGAGTACTTCGTCCACCACGAGGACGTCCGCCGGGCCCAGCCCGACTGGCACGAGCGCCCGCTGCTGCACGACGAGGAGCAGGCCCTGTGGCGGTCCCTGAGCCTGCTGGCCAAGGTGGTGCTCAAGGACGAGGAGGACACCGTGGTGCTCATCGCCCCGTCCTACGGCGCGGTGCGCGGCGGCCGCGGCAGGACGGGGACCGTGCGCGTGCTGCGCGCCGTGCCGAGCGAGCTGGTGCTGTGGGCCCTGGGCCGCCGGGAGCAGGCCCGGGTGGAGCAGTCCGTCGAGTAGCCCGTGACCCGCACCGACGACGGAGGGGGACCGCGCGCCGCGCGGTCCCCCTCCTGGCGTCCCCGGTCCGTCAGCGGAACAGGTCCGCCCGGACGCCCATGATGATCCGGTCACCGGGGCGCGCGGTGCGCATGTACCGGGCGACCTCGTGCTCGTGCAGGGCGATGCACCCCGCCGTGGGCTTCTTGTTCGCGTGCAGGAAGATCGCGAAGCCGTTGCCCTGGACGATGGACGAGTCGGGCGGGCGGTTGTAGTTGATCACCACGCCGAGCCGGTAGTCGCCGGACAGCGAGAAGTACCACATGTTCTCGTCCGGCCAGGTGTAGCCGGTGGACTCGAAGTACTTGTTGTAGAGCGTGCCCAGGCGGCCGCCCCACCGGGAGCTGGGGTTGAGCTGCCGGTAGGGCAGCGCGGTGCCCGGGTTGTAGACCCCGAAGGACTCCGTGACCGAGTACGAGCCCTGCGGGGAGAACAGGTACTGCGTGTGCCCCGAGGGCACCCCGGGCCGCTTGAACCCGCTGGCCCCCACGTAGGCGGACGTCCGCCACTCCTCGACGTAGCTTCCGCCGATCCGCACGCAGTTGACGAACGTGGCCTGCGAGCGCCCGTAGCCCTCGGCGATGGTCAGGGACACGCGCGCCGCGTTGCGGGTCGGCTGCACGGAGCGCCCCGTGTTGAGGTGGTGGCACTCGCCGCGGAACAGGTGCGTCCGGGCGCCGGTGGCGCGGCTCCAGGTGACGAGTCCCCGCTGGAACTTCTGGTGCACGGTGCCGGTGCCGACCTCGTCCGTGACGGGGTAGCCGAGCGACCCCCGCTCGCGGCCCGTGGCGATCCACCGCTGCCCGATCGCGCCCTTCGTCTTGACCGCCCGGGCCCCCGTCCCGGGGCTCCAGTAGATCGTGTGCGCCTTGGTGAAGGACTGACGGCACCCGCCCCCGGCCAGCCCGCAGACCTCGTCGGTCGTGGGGTAGCCGTAGCTCCCGGCCTCGCGCCCGCCGAGGACCCACTTGTGGCCGATCGCGCCCCGGGTGTTGACGGTCCGCGCCCCGGTGGACGAGGTCCAGTAGATCGTCCGGTCTCCCGCGAAGGACTGGCGGCACCCGCCGGCCGCCCCGCAGACCTCGTCGGTCGTGGGGTAGCCGTAGGCCCCGGCCTCGCGCCCGCCGAGCACCCACTGGTGGCCGATCGCCCCCCGGGTGTTGACGGTCCGCGCCCCGGTGGAGGAGCTCCAGTAGATCGTGCGGGTCTTCGAGAAGGACTGCCGGCACCCGCCGCCCGTCAGGAGGCAGGACTCGTCGTCCACGGGCCAGCCCAGCACGTCCACGCCGCCCGTGGAGCTCCACCGGTGCCCGATCGCGCCCCGCAGCTGCACGAAGTGCGCACCGTGCGCCTCGGACCAGAGGACCACGCCCCTCTGGTGCGGCCACTCCCAGCCCCCCTTCCAGGGGCGCATCTCCCCGGTCGGCTCCCCGGTCCTGGCGGACGCCCGGGCCGCGGCGGCCTCCAGGGCCTGCCGGACCTCGGCGGGCACGTCCGCGTTCTCCGCGGCGGCCGCGGCGGCGGTCTCCTGCGACTCCGGCCGCGGTGCGGCCGGCCGCTCCTCG
>NZ_PDDL01000124.1:0-9206 GCF_020833785.1 Kocuria sp. CCUG 69068 | reverse complement strand
TAGGTGGCGCCCATGACCAGCGGCGGGAAGTAGACGCCCAGGCCGCCGGCGGCGCACACCGAGATGAGCCCGCGGGCGGGGCGGCCGGTCTCGTCGGCGCGCTCGCGCAGGAGCTTGGCGAGGGTGCCGACGATGCGCCCGCCGGTCGCGGCGAACGGGTGCCCGGCCGCGAGCGAGGAGCCCGTGACGTTGAGCCGGCTGCGGTCCACGGTGCCGAAGGCGCCGTCCAGGCCCAGCCGCTCGCGGCCGAACTGCTCGTCCTCCCACGCGGCGAGGGTCGCGAGCACGGTTGCGGCGAACGCCTCGTGGATCTCGACGAAGTCGAAGTCCTCGAGCGCCAGGCCCTGGCGGGCCAGCAGGCGGGGCACGGCGTAGGCGCCGGCCATCAGCAGGCCCTCGTCGCCGTGCACGAAGTCGACGGCGGCCGCCTCGACGTCCACGACGTCGGCGAGCACGGGCAGGGAGCGCTCCGCGGCCCAGTCCTCGGAAGCGAGCAGCACGGTGGAGGCGCCGTCGGTGAGGGGCGTGGAGTTGCCCGCCGTCATGGTGGCCCCGGCGTCGAGGGACTTCCCGAAGACCGGCTTGAGCCCGGCGAGCTTCTCGACCGTGCTGTCCGGGCGGAGGTTGTTGTCCCGGGACAGGCCGCGGAAGGAGGTGACGAGGTCGTCGAAGAACCCGCGCTCGTAGGCGGCCGCCAGGTTGCGGTGGCTCGCGGCGGCGAGCTCGTCCTGGGCCTCGCGGGAGATCCCCCAGCGGGCGGTGGTGAGGGCCTGGTGCTCTCCCATGGACAGCCCCGTGCGCGGCTCCCCCGTGCCGGGGGCCACCGGCTTGAGGTCGGCCGGGCGCAGGCCCGCGAGGGCCTTGAGCTTCTGCGGGGTGCTCTTGGCCCGGTTGAGCTCGAGCAGGCTCCGGCGCAGCCGCTCGCTCACCACGACGGGCGCGTCCGAGGCGGAGTCGACGCCGCCGGCGACGGCCGAGTCGATCTGGCCGAGCCGGATCTTGTTGACCAGCGTGGAGACGGCCTCCATGCCGGTGGCGCAGGCCTGCTGCACGTCGAAGGCCGGGGTGCGGGGGTCCAGGACCGACCCGAGCACGGACTCGCGCGTGAGGTTGAAGTCCTTGGGGTGCTTGAGCACGGCGCCGGCGGCGACCTCGCCGATCCGCTCCCCGGCGAGGCCGTAGCGGGCGGCCAGGCCGTCCAGGGCGGCGGTGAGCATGTCCTGGTTGCCGGCGTTGGCGTAGGCGCCGTGCGCCCGGGCGAAGGGGATGCGGTTGGCGCCGACCACGACCGCACGGCGGGCCACGCCGGTGCGTCCGGCGCCGCTGGGGGTCGTGTGCTCGGCGGTGGGCTCGACGGTCTGCTCGGGGGTGGACTCGCTCACAGGTAACTCCTCGGTGGTGTTGTGATGATGATCACGTCACGAAAGACAATACCTGATACTCTGGGTATCGTGAAACAGGTCGACGCCACTGACTCCGCCGCCCCGGGCGGCACGCCCGCCACGGACGGACGCTCCTCCCGCTGGGCCCGGCACCGCGCGCAGCGCCGGATCGAGCTCATCCGCACGGCGCGCAGCGCCGTGGACGAGCTCGGCGCGCAGGCGTCCATGGAGGAGATCGCCACCGCGTGCCAGACCTCCAAGTCCGTCTACTACCGGTACTTCGGGGACAAGGCGGGACTGCAGAGGGCGGTCGGCGAGTACACGGTGACGCGGATGCGCGACCGGCTCGAGGAGGCGGCCCGCGCGGCCGGCTCCTTCGAGGACTCGGTCGAGGCGATGGTCGCGGAGTACCTGCTCAGCATCGAGCGCTCGGCGTCGGTGTACCGCTTCGTCGTGGCCCTCTCCCCCGACCCCGGGCGCTCGCGGCACGACCGGCACCGGGCCGAGCGGGCCCGCGGCGAGCGCTCCGGCAAGGAGGACGCCCCGGCCGGGGACGGCGGCGAGCGCTGGCTGATCCAGGAGTTCGCCGAGTCCGTCAGCGGGCTGCTCGCGGAGGCCCACGTGCGCCACACCCCCGCCGAGCGCCGGCTCGAGGAGCCGGTGCTCAGCTACTGGGCCGCGTCCACGATCGGCATGGTCCGCGGCGCCGGCGAGGCCTGGATGAACACCCGCGAGGGCACGCGGCGCCCGTCCCGCGAGCGGATGACGGAGCTGATCGTGGGCTGGGCCGTCGACGGCCTGCGCCCGCCCGGCGCGCCCGTGCCGGAGCCCCCCTCGACCTGACCACCGCCCGGGCCGGCACGGACCCCGGCCGGCCCCACCACCCCGTGACCGCACCGGCCACCGCCGGTCACCCACGACAGGAGCGAACATGACCACCACCGTCGACCGACCGACCACCGCCGCAGCCGGCTCCGCCGCCGGGCCCGCCACCGCGGACGGCGCCGGGCTCCCGGCGCCCGCCGTGGACGTCGCCGCCCTCGGCGAGGTGCTGCTCGGGCGCTGGGCCGAGGTCCGGCGCGAGACCCGCCGGATGCTGCTCGACGAGCGGCTGCACCAGCAGCCGGGCCTCACCCACCACGAGCACCGCGAGCGGGTCCTGGGCCAGCTGCACCTGCTGGTGGAGCACGGGGCGATGAGCCGCGGGCTGCCGGAGGAGTACGGCGGGCACAACGACCCGGGCGGCAACGTCTCGGGCTTCGAGGAGCTGCTGCTCGGGGACCCCTCGATGCAGATCAAGGCCGGGGTGCAGTGGGGCCTGTTCGGCTCCGCGGTGCTCAACCTCGGCACCGAGGAGCACCACCGGCGCTGGCTCGCGGACATCCGGGACCTGAAGATCCCGGGCGTGTTCGCGATGACCGAGATCGGCCACGGCTCCGACGTCGCCTCGATCGGCACCACCGCCACGTACGACCCCGCCACGGAGGAGTTCGAGATCCACACCCCCTTCACGGCGGCGTGGAAGGACTACCTCGGCAACGCCGCCGTGCACGGGCGCGCCGCCGTGGTCTTCGCCCAGCTGGTGACGCTCGGCGTGAACCACGGCGTGCACGCGTTCTGGGTGGACCTGCGGGACGCGGACGGGAACTTCCTGCCCGGCGTGGGCGGCGAGGACGACGGCCACAAGGGCGGGCTCAACGGGATCGACAACGGGCGGCTGCACTTCACCCGGGTGCGGGTCCCGCGCACCCACCTGCTGGACAAGTACGGGGCCGTGGCTCCGGACGGCACCTACAGCTCGCCCATCGCGAGCCCGGGCCGCCGGTTCTTCACGATGATCGGCACCCTGGTGCAGGGCCGGGTCTCCCTCGACGGCGCGGCCGTCCTGGCGAACAAGGCCGCGCTGAGCATCGCGATCCGCTACGGCAGCGAGCGCCGGCAGTTCAACGCGTCCTCCGACGTCCAGGAGGAGGTGCTGCTGGACTACCAGCAGCACCAGCGGCGGCTGCTGCCGCGGCTGGCGGAGACCTACGCCATGCACTTCGCCCACCAGGAGCTGCTGCACAAGTACGACGACGTCTTCTCCGGCCGCGAGGACACCGACGAGAACCGGCAGGACCTCGAGACGCTCGCCGCGGCCCTGAAGGCGCTGTCCACCTGGAGCGCCCTCGACACCGTCCAGGAGTGCCGCGAGGCCTGCGGCGGGGCGGGGTTCCTGACCAAGAACCGGCTCACCTCCCTGCGCCACGACCTGGACGTCTACGCGACGTTCGAGGGCGACAACACGGTGCTGCTGCAGCTCGTGGCCAAGCGGCTGCTCTCCGACTGGGCGGACGAGTTCAAGCACGTCGACGTGGGCGTGATGGCCCGCTATGTGGCCGGCCGGGCCACCGAGGCCACCTACCACCGGTCGGGGCTGCGCAAGCTCGGCCAGGCCTTCCGGGACACCGGGGACGTGCGCCGCTCGGTCAACGCCCTGCGCGAGGAGTCGGCGCAGCGCGCGCTGCTCACGGACCGGGTGCAGACCATGGTGGCCGAGATCGCGGAGAACCTGCGGCCCAGCGCCAAGCTCCCCCGCGCGGAGGCCGCGGCGCTGTTCAACGAGAACCAGCACAAGATCATCGCCGCGGCGCGCGCCCACGCGGAGCTGCTGCAGTGGGAGGCCTTCACCCGCGGCCTGGAACAGGTCGAGGACCCGGGCACCCGCACCGTGCTCACCTGGCTGCGCGACGTCTTCGGGCTGCGGCTCATCGAGAAGAACCTCGCGTGGTACCTCTCCTACGGCCGGCTGTCCATGCGGCGCGGGCGCAGCCTCGACGAGTACATCGACCGGCTGCTCGCCCGCCTGCGCCCGCACGCCCTCGACCTCGTGGCCGCGTTCGAGCTCGAGCCGGAGCACCTGCGGGCCGAGATCGCCACGGGGATCGAGGCCCGGCGCCAGGAGGAGGCGGCCGAGCACTACCGGCGGCTGCGCGCCTCGGGCAGCGCCCCGGTCAAGGAGCGCGCCCCCCGCCGGGAGACCGCCACCCCCGCCGCCGGGGCACCGGGGGAGAAGGCCCCGGAGGAGGCGAAGCGGGAGCGCCGCGCCGAGAAGCAGGCCGAACGGCGCACGGAGCGCCGGGCGGAGCGCAAGCACGAGCGCCGGCTCGAGCTGAAGCCGTTGAAGAAGGCGGCGCAGCGGGCCGCGGCGTCCGCGCAGCGGGCGGCCGAGCCGGGCCGCAGGTCCGCGGAGGGCCGGGAGCCGGCGGAGGGCCGTGAGCCCGCCTCCGGCACCGCGCCGGCCGAGGGCGCTGCCGTGACTCAGGACGCCTGACCCGCCGGGCCCGCCGTCGCACGCCGTCACCCGTCGGCGGTCCCGGCGGTGACGACGCCGCCCCGGAGGCCCCGGGGCGGCGTCGTCGTCCGGTCCCGCGGCGCGGGCGAGGACCGGGGAGGGCTGCGCCGTCGGCGGCCGGGCCCCCGGCGGCTCAGCGGGGGACGGCGCCGGCGAGGAGGCCGTCGATCTGGCCCATGGCCTCCCGCATGCCCTCCTCCATGCCCATCGCGGACATCTGCTCCAGCTGGTCCGCGCTCTCGAAGGTCGAGACCGTGGTCATCCGCGTCCCGCCGTCGACGGCCTCGAACGTCACGACGCCGTGGGTGGCCCCCAGCGCGGGGTCGGGCTCGCCGTCCTCGCTCGCGAAGCCGTCGTCGAACTCCAGCCGGTGCGGGGCGTCCACGGCGGTGACCGTCCACCAGCCCCGGGCCTTCTCCCCGTCGGGGCCGGTCATGTAGTAGCGGCACCGCCCTCCCTCGGCGAGCTCGTGCTCCTCGAAGGTGGCGGGCCACTCGGGAGGGCCCCACCAGCGCTCGAGCTGGCGCGGGTCGGCCCAGACCTCCCAGACCCGCTCGACGTCCGCGGCGAACTCCGCGACGAACGTCAGGGTCAGTGCCTCGGTGTCCTTGTGCACGTCGATGACTGGCATGTCATGCTCCCTTCCTCCTGGGCCCCGGGTCCCCCCGGGGGCGTCTCCTCGGCGAGGAGGTCCTCGATGGCGCGGGCCCGCCCGCGCCAGATCTGCTCGTAGTCCGCCAGCAGCGCCGCCGCCCGGCGCAGCGTGGCCACCCCGGCGTGCACCACCTGCTCCCGGCCGCGCCGCTCCTTGGTGACCAGCGAGGCCCGCTCGAGCACCGCCACGTGCTTCTGCACGGCGGCGAAGCTCATCCGGTAGTGCGCGGCCAGCGCGGAGACCGACTGCTCCTGCCGCAGCACCCGCACCACGATGTCCCGTCGCGTCGAGTCCGCGAGGGCCTGGAAGATGCGGTCGACCTCGTCGTCCGTCAGCTCATTTCGTACAACCATTTGGTTGTATGTTAGGGCGCCCGGTACTCCGGCGCAAGAGGTCCGGGCCCCGGGACCCGGGTGTGACCTCCGGGGCCGCGCAGCGCTCAGTAGAGACCCGCCGCGCCGGTCAGGTGGCGGTGCAGACCGTGGGCCACGATCGTGTTGCCCAGCGCGTTCAGGTGCCGGCGGTCCGCGGCGACCACCGAGCGCGGGGGCAGCCCCAGGCCCAGCCACCGGCGGTCCGCGGGCGAGGCCCCGATCCGGTGGGCCCGCAGCGCCGCCAGGGACCAGAGACCGGGATCGCGCAGATCGGCCATGGTGTCGTAGAACCGGTCGCCGTACTCGGCCCGGAGGGCCGCGTTCACCGCGCGCACCTCCTCCCACCCCGCGGTGCCGGGACGGTCGGCCGCGGTGTGCCAGTGGCCCATCACCACGGACGTGCCCGGCTCGACCCCCCACGCGGCACGGGTGTCGGAGAGCACCTGGTCCGGGTCCTCGATGTTGTTCTTGCCCGTCCACAGCAGGTGGACGTGACCCCGGTGCTCCTCCTCCAGCGCCGTGCGCCAGCGGGCCTCCGACGCGGGCGCCACCTCGAGCTCGGCCCCCGGGACCGCCCGGCGCAGCACCACGTCCCCCTCGTCGCGCCCCACGGCCTGGATCGTGCACGGCAGACCGGAGACGGTGCCCGGGATCGCGAGGTGGACGCTGGGCACCCGGCCGTCCACGGTGGGCACGACCAGCGACCCGTGGGCCGGGATCCGCCCCACCCCGTAGCCGGAGCCCAGCCGGGGCAGGTAGGGGTGGGCGCTGCTGCGCATCGCCAGGGTCTGCCACGACCGGTCGCCGCTGACCGCGCGCGAGGTCCCGGGCACCTCCAGCAGCTGCGAGAGCAGGTCGTCGATGCGCACCGCGGGGAAGCCCCGCGGGCGGTCCCGGTGGAGGGCGCTGGCCGCCGAGGAGGAGCCCCACAGCACGAACGGCCGCCGGCCGGCGGGGAGCTCCGTCAGGGCGCCCCCGAAGGCCCCGGAGGCGGCGAGCACCAGGCCGGAGAGGACGAACGAGCGGCGCGAGAGAACCATGTTCTCAAAGGTAAACAGACCTGGTGGGAGCGGTGCCGTTGTGACGGATCATGATGCCCCCCACTTCGGGGGACGCGGCGTGCGCGTGGCTCAGAAGCCGGGGGCGTACTCCCCCGGCCGCACGGCGTCGGCCACGATCACGGTGACGTTGTCCCGCCCGCCGGTGCGCAGCGCGGCCTGCAACAGGACGTCGGCCGCCTCCTTCGGGTGGGGCACCGAGGCGAGCACCCGGGCCATGTGGGCGGGGCTCAGCTCGTTGGTCAGCCCGTCCGAGCACAGCATCAGCCGGTCCCCGTGCCGGGCCGGGAGCACCCACACGTCCGGCTCCCACACCTGGCCGGTGCCCAGGGCGCGGGTGATCACGTTGCGGCGCGGGTGCACGAGCGCCTGGGAGGCGGTGAGCTGCCCGATCGACACGAGGTACTGCACCTCGGAGTGGTCCACGGTCAGCTGCTCGATCCGCGGCCCACCCTCGCCCTCGCCGGCCCGCCCCCCGGGCTGGGGCGAGACCAGCCGGTAGGTCCGGGAGTCGCCCGTGTTGAACACGACCCACAGCATGCGCCCGTCGATGCGCATCAGCCACACGCCGGTGACGGTGGTGCCCGCCCGGCCCTCCACGGCGTGCTGGATGTGCTGGTCCGCCTGCCACAGCACGGAGCGGACCCGGCGGACGGCCTCGATCGCGTCGTCGGGGATCTCCGGGTCCAGCCGCAGCTCGCGCTCCACGACGGCGCGGAACCGGGCGATGTCCCGGGGCGGCTCCGGCTCGAGGACCTCGAAGGAGCGGAAGTCCTCCAGCTGGAACAGGGGGGACGCCCCGAGGGTGCGCACGCACAGGGCGCTCGCCACCTCACCGGCCTCGTGCCCGCCCATCCCGTCCGCCACGGCGCACATCGCGGCCGTGACCACCAGGGCGTCCTCGTTGGACTCCCGGCGCAGGCCCCGGTCCGTGGACGCGCCCGCGCGGATGACGAGAGGTGCGCTCATTCGAAGTCGACCTCCAGCCCGGGACCGGCGCCCTGGGAGAGCGCGACGGGCTGGACGTCACCGAAGCCCCGCACGTTGCGGGTGGGCTGCGGCAGGAGGATGAAGCGGTCGTCGCCGGAGAGCACCGCGGCGGTCGAGGCGTCCACGAGCACGGAGCCCGGCTCGGTCAGCGACACGAGCCGGGAGGCGAGGTTCACCGTGGGCCCGTAGATGTCCCCGAGCCGCGGCAGCACGCGCCCCCAGACGAAGGCCACGCGCGCCTGCGGCAGCTCGGGGTCGTCGCGGATGGCGCGGGCCAGGGCCAGGGAGATCTGGGCCCCGCCCTCGGGGGTCTCGGCGAGGAACATGACCTCGTCCCCGATGGTCTTGATGAGCCGGCCGCCGCCCACGGCGATCACCTCGGCGCAGCGGTTCTCGAAGCGCTGCACGAGGTTCGCCAGGGTCCGTTCGTTCATCTGCCGGGACAGCGAGGTGTAGGAGACCAGGTCCGCGAAGCCCACCCCGCGAGCGAGCGGGAGGACGGCGGACGCCCCGTCGTCGGACGTGGGGCCGGTGGCGGTCGAGCCGTCCGGGCGCTCCACGCGCATCGCGAGCCGCTGCACGGCGGCGTTCATCTGCCGCCGCCACGAGTAGACGAGGAGGTTCTCGATCGCGTCGATGAGGTCGGGCAGCAGGTGCAGCAGCTGCCGCCGGGCGGCGGCGTCGGTCATGCCCCGGTGGACGACCATGTCCTCGACGAGCGCCTCGACCTGCCACACGACCATGCGGTCGGTCATCTGCCCGATCGAGCGCACCAGGGACAGCGCCGCCTCCTCTGTGACCTTCTCCTCGAGGACCATGGTGGACAGCACCCGGAGGGCCTCGGAGTCCTGCTCGGTGAACCAGAGGTCGTCGTCGGTGAGGTTCGGGAAGCCCAGGGCCCGCCACACCTTCCGCGCGGACAGCAGGGACAGCCCGCCCCGGCGCGCGGCCTCCCGGCGGCGCAGGTCGCGCTCGGAGCCCAGGAGGGTCTGCTCGAGGGCCTGCACGGCGGCCTTGGACTCGTCCGAGCGGTACAGGTTGGCCTGGACGGGGTTGTGCAGGTTCAGGTTCAGCTGTGCCGTCTGGGGGCCGAGCTCCGGCTCGCCCTGGTTCTCCGGGTCCTCACTCGCCACACGTCACTCCTGTTCCTGGTGGACGGCCCGCCGGCTCCACGGTCGGCGCGGGGCGCCGGACGGGCCCGGGCGTGGTGCCACGACCGCGTCGCGGTCCACTCTAGTGGGACGGAGCCACGGCGCACCCCCACCGGGACCGGGATCCCCCGCCCGGCCGGCGCCGCCGCCCGCCGCCCACTCGTCCTCGGCGGCCCGGCGGATCAGCCCGGCCAGGCGCTGTGCCTCCGGGGCGTGCTCCAGGCGCAGGCCGCCGAAGGGCCCGAAGTCCGCCACGACGCGC
>NZ_PDDL01000123.1:0-9460 GCF_020833785.1 Kocuria sp. CCUG 69068 | reverse complement strand
ACCGCCGGCCCCGCGCTCGGCGTGTGCGGGGGCCGGCTCAGGTGGCCTCGGTGTCGAAGGGGGCCCGTTCGCCGGGGGCCAGGCGGGTCAGCACCGGGCCGGGGCGCGGCCGGGGTGCGGCGGGCGCCGCCGGCTCGTCGTCCTCCAGGAGGGCCTGGCGCACGATGGTGCGGGGGTCGTACTGGCGGGGGTCGAGCCTGCGCCAGTCGACGTCGGCGATCTCCGGCCCGAGGGTCTCCTTGAGCTCCTCGGTGGCGCCGGTCGCGTAGCGCTTGGCGGCCTTGACCAGCTCCTTGAGCTTCTCCGCGTACTCCGGCAGCCGCTCCGGCCCGATGATGAACAGGGCCAGGAGCACCAGGATGATCGCTTCGCCGCCGTTGATGCCGAGCACAGGAAGTGATTTTACCAGTCCGGGAGCCTGCAGCCGGTCAGCCGAAGATCTCGCGCAGGCCGACCAGCACCGTCTCGACGACGCCGGGGTCCCCCGGGGACGGCTCCACCACGCGCCCCCGCTCGTCGGCCACGACGAGGCCCACGGTGTGGGCCATCGCGGACGGTCCGGAGTCCCCCGAGACGGTGTAGACGACCTCGTCCCCGACGAGCACCGCCCGCCACGGCGGCCCGGCGTCCACCCACAGCGGCACGCCCTCCACGGCGACGCGCTCGAGGCCCTCGGCGCTCACGGGCAGCCCGGTCAGTCCGTCCATGGGGTTCTCGCGGTCGACCCCCCCGCGCTGCTCCACCACGACGACCTCGTCCTCGCCGCGGTGCAGCCTGACGGCCACGACCGGGTGCCCGGACAGGGTTCCGCGGGTCATCGAGCCCACCCGGTAGCCGTCCGCGGCCAGGGTGGGCAGCGTCCAGCCCTCCGTGCGCAGCAGGTCCGCGGACACCTCGTCCGCGTGCAGCACCCCGTGCGTGCCGTGCCACGCCGAGACCGGCACCCGCTCCTCGGCGCTGTGCGCGGACTGCATCACGACCGTGCGCCCGACCGCGTAGCCGGAGCCCAGGACGAGGGTGAGCACCGCGCTCACGGTGGCCGCGGCCACGGGCACCGCGCTGCTGGGGCGGGCCGGCGCGGTGCGGTCCGGGCGGGGCATCGGTCCTCCTCGTGCGGTGGTCGGGCGGCGGGCTCCGGGTGGGCCCGTGCCCGGTCCCGTGCCGCGGTCGGCGTCGGGAGCGGGTGCACGGACCGCTCCGTGAGGAGGCCCGCGAACAGGTCCGTGGAAGACGTCGTGATCGTCTCCATGATCGACCGGGAAGCTGGATGCCGACTGGACGGTGGCCGGACGGACGGGCCCAGCCGGTAGGATGGCGCGCATCCACTACAGCGACGAAGGGCGGACCATGGGCGCGGACAAGACGACGAGCTGGTCGTACGCCGAGGCGTTCGCCGCCGAGGACGAGCTCGCCTACCGCGCCCGGGAGCGGTCCCTCGCCCTGCGCATCCCCCCGGTGACCCCGGGGACGGCCGCCGCCCTGACCGTGCTCGCCGCGGCGGCCCGGCCCGCCACCGTGGTCGAGGTGGGCACGGGGGCCGGGGTGTCCGGTCTCGCCCTGCTGCGCGGTCTGCCCGGCACGTCCGTGCTGACCACGATCGACACCGACATCCGGGCGCTGCGCGCGGCCCGCGACACGTTCCGGGAGGCCGGGATCCCGACGAGCCGGACCCGCACGATCCCCGGCCGCGCGTCCCTCGTGATGCCACGGTTGAGCGCCGGCGCCTACGACCTCGTGTTCCTCGACGCCGACCCCGAGGGGACCCTCGACTACGCCGAGGAGGCCGTCCGGCTGCTGCGCCCGGGCGGGATGCTCGTGGTCAACGACGCCCTGTCCCAGGACAAGGTGGCGCAGCCGGCCAACCGCGAGGAGAACACCCGGACGATGCGGGCCGTGCACCGGCTGTTCCGGGAGGACGAGCGCTTCAGCACCGCCCTGTTGACGACCGGCTCCGGGCTGCTGCTGGCCGTCCGCGCCGGTGGTCACTCGGTGACGCCGGCCAGGCACTCCTTGAGCTCCGCGGCCTCGGCCGGCTTCAGCTCGACCACCAGCCGTCCGCCGCCCTCGAGCGGCACCCGCATGATCAGGCTCCGCCCCTCCTTGGTGACCTCCATCGGTCCGTCACCGGTTCTCGGCTTCATGGCCGCCATGTGGGAACTCCTCTTCCTCGATTGGTGTGGCTCCCATCCTATCCGAGCCGCAACCGTGGACCCGGACCACCCCGGCGCCCGGGGGTCCGCGTCGGCGTGCCCGGCGCGGGGTGCGGACGGGATCAGGGCGGGTAGTCCCCGCCCCCGGGCAGCTGCTTCCAGTGCCACAGCCAGCCGACCCAGACGAGCTGGAGCAGCGCGCCGAACACCACGCAGGCCACCCGGTAGGCGCGCGAGTCCGAGACCGCGGCCAGCGGCAGGGCGAGGGGGAACAGCGGCAGCAGCAGCCGGAAGGTGCTGCTCTGGGGGTGCAGGAAGAGGAGCAGGTACACGGCGTAGCTCGCCAGCCACACGCGCGTGAGCAGGTCCAGCCGCTCCCGCACCACGCGGGTGCGCAGCAGCACCGTCCCGCCCGCGACCAGCAGCACGGGCGCGGCGAGCCCGAGCACGGGGCCGAACAGCCCGGCGGCGGCGTCGAACCAGGGCACCACCGGCTCCAGCCCTCCCCCGCCCCGCCACGCCGTCTCGGTGTCGGTGTACGCGGTCGGCTCGCCCGTGACGGCCCACGCGATCGCCGGCCAGGCGAGGGCCGCGCCGCACGCCAGGACCGCGAGGCCGAGCAGCCCGTCGACGGCGTCCGCCGCGCGGCGCAGCTCCCCGGCCCGGTGCCGGCGCACGGAGCGCACAAGCCACGTGATCCCCAGGGCCGCCGCGAAGGGGACCCCCGCCGGGCGCGTCAGGCACATTAGGAGCATTACGGGGGCGGCCGCCAGGTGGTTCCCCCGGGCCACCAGCAGCAGGGCGCCCGCGAGCAGCAGCAGGTGCAGCGACTCGGCGTAGGGGACCTGCAGCACCGGGGCGACCGGGCTGAACGCGACGAACGCGACACCCCACAGGGCGGTGGCCGGAGGGGCGAGCCGGAGGAACAGCCGGTGGACGAGCAGGACGGCGCCCAGGCTCGCGGCCAGGGACACGGCCGACGCGGCCGCGTCCCACCCGGCGCCGGTGACCGCCGAGACCGCCCGCACGACCATCGGGAAGACCGGGTAGAACGCCCAGGCGTTCTCCTGCACCTGCCCGGCCGCGTCCCGGGGCAGGGACGCGGGATAGCCCTCCCGGGCGATGCGCTCGTACCAGTCCGAGTCCCAGGTCCCGGTGAACTCGAGGTAGCCCAGGGCGCCGTCCCCCCACGGACCGGGACCCTGCTGCCGGCCCACTGTGGTGAACACGGCCCAGGCCCAGAGCCGGGAGGCCGCCCAGACCAGCAGGGCCTGTGCCCACCAGGGGGTCCGGGTCCACCGGAGGGCCACGGCCGTCCTGAGGGCCACGGCCGTCCGGCCGCTCACGCCCCCGGCACCGGGCGGGACGGCGGGTCCTCCGGCGGCGGCAGCCGGTCCGCGAGGTGGGCCAGCACGGCGTGGACCTCCGCGGGGTCGTAGCCGCGGCGCCGGACGGAGAACGCGATCCGCTCCACGTCCTCCGCCGTCGGGTGCTCGGGCAGCACGAGCGGCGCCCCGGGGGCGCGCGCCACGGCGATCCCGTCCCGGGCGGGCACGACCCGCTCGGCGAGGCGGTCGCGGCCGAGGACCACGACGCCCACGACCGTGAGCAGCAGCACGAGCCCGGACAGCACCACGAGGATCTCGGTCATGCCCTCCAGGCTATGCGCCGCCGGGCGGGACGGGGCGCCGCAACATTTCTACGGACGGGTAAGCAATTAACACGATTGCAACGTGTTCGGCATCACACGGAACGAATCTGGGATATCTTTCCGGTATGTCACACGCCACTCCGCCGGCCGCCGCTCCGGCCTCCTCCACCGCGGGGACGGCCGAGGCCCTGGTCCGCATGACGCACGTCAACAAGCACTTCGGGGACCTGCACGTGCTCCGGGACATCAACCTGGAGGTGAAGCGCGGCGAGGTGGTGGTCGTGATCGGCCCCTCCGGCTCCGGCAAGTCCACCCTGTGCCGGGCCATCAACCGGCTCGAGAGCATCGACGACGGCGAGATCCTGATCGACGGGAAGCGGCTGCCCGAGGAGGGCAAGGCCCTCGCGAAGCTGCGCGCCGACGTCGGCATGGTCTTCCAGTCCTTCAACCTCTTCGCCCACAAGTCGGTCCTGCAGAACGTGACCCTGGGGCCCGTCAAGGTGCGGGGCAGGTCGGCGGCCGAGGCGAAGAAGCAGGCCATGGAGCTGCTGACCCGCGTGGGCGTCGACAACCAGGCCGAGAAGCTGCCCGCGCAGCTCTCCGGCGGCCAGCAGCAGCGCGTCGCCATCGCCCGGGCCCTGGCCATGGAGCCGAAGGTGATGCTCTTCGACGAGCCCACCTCCGCGCTGGACCCCGAGATGATCAACGAGGTCCTCGACACCATGGTCGCCCTCGCGAAGCAGGGCATGACGATGATCGTGGTCACCCACGAGATGGGCTTCGCCCGCAAGGCCGCCGACCGCGTGGTGTTCATGGCCGACGGCATGATCGTCGAGGAGAACACCCCCGAGGAGTTCTTCACGAACCCCCGCTCCGAGCGCGCCCAGGACTTCCTCGGCAAGATCCTCGGCCACTGACCGTCCCCCGACCCTCCGACCCACGCCACCACCTCCACAGCAAGGAGCACACCATGCGCAGCAGCAAGCCCCTCGGACTGGCCGCGATGGCCGCGGCCGCGGCCCTGACCCTCACCGCGTGCGGAGGTGGCGACGACGGCGGGTCCGGTGCAGGCGGCGAGGGCGGCGGCTCGGGCGAGTCCGTGCGGATCGGCATCAAGTTCGACCAGCCCGGCCTCGGCTACCGAGACGGCAGCGAGTACACCGGCTTCGACGTCGACGTCGCGAAGTACGTCGCCACCGAGCTCGGCTACTCCGAGGACCAGATCGAGTGGGTCGAGTCCCCCTCCGCCAACCGCGAGAACATGCTCTCCAACGACCAGGTGGACATGATCTTCGCGACCTACTCGATCACCGAGGAGCGCGACCAGACCGTGGACTTCGCCGGCCCCTACTTCGTGGCCGGCCAGGACCTGCTGGTGCGCACCGACGACTCCTCGATCGCCGGCCCCGACGACCTCGAGGGCAAGAACCTGTGCTCGGTGACCGGATCGACCTCCGCGCAGAAGGTCAAGGACGACCAGCCCGGCGCCAACCTCGTCGAGCAGCCCGGCTACGCCGACTGCCTCACGGCGCTCGAGTCCGGCCAGGTGGACGCCGTGACCACCGACGACATCATCCTCGCCGGCCTCGCCTCGACCGACGCCAACCAGGGCAAGTTCAAGGTGGTCGGCAACACCTTCTCCGAGGAGCGCTACGGCGTGGGCCTGCCCGATGGCTCCGACCAGTGCGAGGCCGTCAACGAGGCCATCACCAAGATGATCGACGAGGGCGCCTGGGAGGAGGCCGTCACGGCCAACACCGAGGGCGCCGACTACACCTACAACGCCGAGCTCAACCCGCCGGAGCCCGAGCCCTGCGGCGAGTGACCCCGGACGCGTGAGCACCCCGTGGCCGGCCGGCGACCGGCCGGCCACGGGACCGCGACCGCGCAGCACGCCGACCGATCCGCGACGAAGGGGCCTTCCGTGACCCAGGACCTGCCCGATCCCCGGGAGCTCCCGTGAACGACTATCTGACCGACTTCGCCAGTCTGTTCGCCCAGTACGACGTGCCGGGCGCGTTCTGGGTCAACCTGCAGCTGACCTTCTGGGCCGCGATCGGCTCGGCGGTCCTCGGCGCCCTGATCGCCCTGATGCGCATCTCACCCATCGCGTCCCTGCGGCTGCTCGGCACCACGTACGTGAACCTGTTCCGCAACACGCCGCTGACGATCATCCTCGTGTTCCTGGTCCTGGGCGTGTGGAGCCAGCTCGGCATCAACCTCTCCTCGGACTTCAACCGGAACTTCTTCCTCTACGCCGTGATCGGCCTGAGCCTCTACCACGCGGCCTTCGTCTGCGAGGCCATCCGCTCCGGCGTCAACACGGTGCCGGCCGGGCAGGCCGAGGCGGCCCGGGCCATCGGGCTGAGCTTCCTGCCCGCGGCCCGGCTGATCGTCTTCCCGCAGGCGCTGCGCGGGGCGATCACCCCGCTCGGCAACACCCTGATCGCCCTGACGAAGAACACGACGGTGGCCGCGGCCGCGTCGGTCACCGAGATCTCCTCCCTCATGAAGACCATGATCGAGTTCCGCCCGGACGTGATCATCGCGATCTTCCTGGTGGTGGCGCTCGGCTTCGTCCTGATCGTCGTCCCGGTGGGCCTGCTGACCACCTGGGCCTCCCGGAAGCTGGCGGTGAAGCGCTGATGGCCAAGACCCAGAACGTCCTCTTCGACGTGCAGGGGCCGCGTGCCCGCCGGCTCACGCTGCTCTTCAACGTGGCGGGAGTCCTGCTGATCGCCGCGCTCGCCTGGGTCGTGCTCGGCGCGCTCGCCGAGCAGGGCCAGCTGGACGCCGACCGGTGGACCCCGCTGCTCACCGCCCGGGCCTGGGAGAACTTCCTGCTCCCGGGGCTGTGGGAGACCCTGCGGGCCGCGCTGTTGGCGGTGGCCCTCTCGATCGCCTTCGGCCTGGTCTTCGGTCTCGGCCGGCTCTCCCAGCTGGCCCCGGTGCGCTTCGTCTGCACCGTGGTGGTCGAGTTCTTCCGGGCCGTGCCCGTGCTGGTGATGATGATCTTCTTCTACCTGGGCATCGGCCGCGCCGGCCTGGTCGAGCCCGCCAACGTGCCGTTCTGGGCCGTGGTGCTGGGCCTGATGTTCTACAACGGGTCGGTCATCGCCGAGCTCATCCGCTCCGGCGTGCACCAGCTGCCCAAGGGCCAGCGCGAGGCGGGCCTGGTCATCGGGCTCACGCCCTCCCGGTCCCTGCGGATGATCGAGCTCCCCCAGGCCCTCACCGCGATGCTGCCCTCGATGGTCAGCCAGTTCGTGGTGATCCTCAAGGACACCGCGCTGGGCTACATCATCACCTACCCGGAGCTGCTCGCGAGCGCCCGGCGCCTGGGCTCCGGGGACGGCAACATCCTGCAGACGCTGTTCGTGGTGGCGCTGGTCTTCGTGCTCATCAACTACCTGCTGACCCTGCTGGCCGCGTGGCTGTCGCGGTTCCTCAGCTTCCGCACCGCGGGCCGGACCAAGCCGGCCGAGGGGCCCATGGCCGCCGAGGAGACGACCGTCTGACGCCGCTCAGGCCGTGAGCCACGCGGCCAGGGCCCGGCAGCACTCCCGGACCGCGTCGGCACTCACGTGCTCGTCGTCCGTGTGGGCCAGCAGGGCGTCGCCGGGGCCGAAGTTCACGGCGGGCACGCCCATCTGCGAGAAGCGGGCCACGTCCGTCCAGCCGTACTTGGGCTTGGGCTCCTGGCCCACCGCGGCCACGAACGCGGCGGCCGCGGGACGGTCCAGGCCGGGGCGCGCCGCCGGGGAGAGGTCCGTGAGCTCGATCTCGTAGCCGGCGAACACCTCCCGCACGTGCGCCACGGCGTCCTCGGGGCTCTTGTCCGGGGCGAAGCGGTAGTTGATCTCCACGTGGGCGGTGTCCGGGACCACGTTGCCGGCCACGCCGCCGCCGATCCGGATCGCGTTGAGCCCCTCGCGGTACTCGAGCCCCTCCACCGCCACGGTCCGCGGCTCGTAGGCCGCCAGACGGGCGAGGACGTCGGCCTGCTTGTGGATCGCGTTCTCCCCGATCCAGGACCGCCCCGAGTGGGCGGCACGGCCGGCGGTGGTGATGCGGAAGCGCATCGTGCCGTTGCACCCGCCCTCCACGGTCCCGTCGGTGGGCTCGAGCAGCACCGCGAAGTCCGCCTCGAGCAGCTCGGGGGCGTGGCGCTGGAGCCGGCCCAGCCCGCTCGCGTCGGCGTCGACCTCCTCGTGGTCGTAGAAGACGTAGGTGATGTCCCGGTTCGGCGCCGTCAGGGCCGCGGCCAGGACGAGCTGGACGGCCACGCCGCCCTTCATGTCGGTGGCGCCCCGGCCGTAGAGCACCCGGTCGCCGTCGGCCCCCGTCCACGTGGCGGGCACGGTCCCCCGGGCGCCGGGCGTGGTCGGCAGGGGCACGGTGTCGAGGTGGCCGGCGAGCACCACCCGCTCGGCGCGGCCGAGGTCGGTGCGCGCCACCACGGCGTCCCCGTCCCGGTGCACGGTGAGGTGCGGGAGCCGGCGCAGCGCGGCCTCGACGGCGTCGGCCAGGGGGCCCTCCGAGCCCGAGACGGACGCGATGTCGATGAGGGCGGCCGTCAGGTCGGCGGGGTCCGCGGCGAGGTCCAGCTCCGGTGCGATCATGGCTGCCAGCATAACGGGGAGGCCGCAGCCGCCCGTCGGCCCCGTCCCGGCGTCCCCCGTAGGATGGAGGCCATGACTTCTTCCACCTCTCGTCCCGCCTCCGGACTCGGCCTGGCCACCGTCGTGGCCTCGGGCCCCAAGGAGGGCACCGTCCTCGACGTCTGGTACCCCGCCCCGTCCCTCTCCGACGCGGTCGACACCTCCCTCGACGCGGACCTGCGGCTCGCGGCCACCGCCGACCCCGACCGCAACGTCCGCAGCGAGATCGTCGAGACCTCGATCGACCTCGACGCCGCGCCCGCCGACGCCGCGGACGCCTACCTGCGCCTGCACCTGCTCTCCCACCGCCTCGTGCGCCCCAACACCCTGAACCTCGACGGCGTGTTCGGCCTGCTCGCCAACGTCGCCTGGACGGACCGCGGGCCCGTGCTCGCCGAGGAGCTGACCTTCGCGCTGCTCCGGATGAAGGCCTCCGGCGGGCACGTGACCGTGCACAGCGTGGACAAGTTCCCGCGAATGGTGGACTACGTGGTCCCCGCGGGCGTGCGGATCGGCGACGCCAGCCGGATCCGGCTCGGCGCCCACCTCGCCGAGGGCACCACGGTGATGCACGAGGGCTTCGTCAACTTCAACGCCGGCACCCTGGGCCAGTCCATGGTCGAGGGCAGGATCAGCGCCGGCGTGGTCGTGGGCGACGCCACGGACGTGGGCGGCGGCGCCTCCATCATGGGCACCCTCTCCGGCGGCGGCAAGGAGCGGATCACCGTGGGCGAGCGCGTGCTGCTCGGCGCCAACTCCGGTGTCGGCATCTCCCTCGGCGACGACTGCGTGGTCGAGGCCGGCCTCTACGTCACCGCCGGCACCCGGGTGAGCGTGCACTCCGACGGCGAGCGGTCCACGGCCAAGGCCTCGGAGCTCTCGGGCCTGTCCAACCTGCTGTTCCGCCGCAACTCCCTCACCGGCGCCGTCGAGGTGCTGCCCCGCGCCGGCGGGACCGTGGAGCTCAACGCGGCGCTGCACGCCAACTGAGCGCGTCG
>NZ_PDDL01000122.1:0-9661 GCF_020833785.1 Kocuria sp. CCUG 69068 | reverse complement strand
CGGTGCGGGTCGGCCCCGGCGGCCAGGCTCAGGTGCACCAGCGGCGTCCCGCCGTCGGCGGGGGCCGCGACGTCGACCCGTTCCGCCCCGCGCAGGTCGAGCCGCCCGAGCCGCAGGGCGTCGATGGCGGGGACCACGAGCGGGAAGCCGTCCACCGGGACGACGGCCGCGCTGCGGTGGGGGTGCATCCCGATCCGCCCCGCGGGGTCGACCGCGAAGTGCGCCCGGGTGCGCCAGCCGCGGCCCTGCGGGTCCTCCCCCGGCATGGCCTCGACGACGAGCTCGGTCTCGAGCCCGGCCAGGCGGGTGAGCTGCTCGGTGACCACGGCGGCCTTGAGGGCGCGCTGGGCCTCCAGCTCGGCGTGGCCGAACTCCGCGCCGCCGACGGGCGGCTCGCCGCGCCGCCAGGTCAGCAGGGGGTCGGCCGGGGCCCACACGTGCTCGGTCCGCCGGTGGGGGTCCGCCTCGAGGACGGCCACGACGTCGCCGCGCCAGAACCGGGCCTCGGGGCCGCTGTCGGTGAGGCGGACGCGGACGAGCTCGCCGGGCAGGCCGTGGCGGACGAACACCACGCGGCCCTCGCCGGTGCGGGCCACGGTGTGGCCGCCGTGGGCGACGGGGCCCAGGCGCAGCTCGAGCTCGACGGGGGCGGCGGGCTCGGCGGGGGCCGGGGGGTGGGACGGGGTCACGGGCGGGACGCTCTCTGCTCGGGGGCGGACTCGGGGCCCGTGTCCTGGCCGGAGGCGGAGGACAGGTGCCAGGGCACGGAGGCCGTCATGACCCCGCGCTCCTGGTGCAGGCGGGCCCGCAGCGGCCGGATGGCCTGGTTGTGCAGCAGCCGCTCCCACCGGTGCCGCACGACGTACTCGGGCAGGTACACCACGACCAGGTCCCGGGGCGACTTGCGGCGCACCCCGCGCACGTGGTCGAGGACCGGGCCGATGGTGTCCCGGTAGGGCGCGTGGAGCACGGTGACGGGCACCGGGATCTCGAGGCGGCGCCACTCGTCGAGGATCCGGCGGGTGGCGGCGGCGTTCGTGTCCACGACGACGGCCTCGAGGGTCGAGGGCCGGGACGCCCGGGCGTAGGCCAGGGCGCGCATGAGGGGCTTGCGGACGGAGGAGACGTAGATGATGGCGTGCACCCGCGAGGGCAGGGCCCGGACCGGGGAGTCGGGCTGCAGCGCGAGCTCGGCGTCCACGGCGTCGTAGTGCCGCCGGACCCCCGCCATGACCGCGCTGAGGACCACGATGGCCACGATGGTGATCCACGCGCCCTGGGTGAGCTTGGTGACGAGGACGACGACGAGCACCGCCGCGCACAGCACGAAGGCGACCAGGGCCACGGCCCGGCGCACGAACAGCTCGCGGCGGACCCCGGGGTGCGGGCGCATCCGCCGGACGCGCGCCCAGTGCCGGACCATGCCGGCCTGCGTGAGCGTGAAGGAGACGAACACGCCCACGATGTAGAGCTGGATGAGGCTGTTGACGTTGGCCCCGAATGCCACGGTGAGCACCACGGCGACGAGCAGCAGCAGCAGGATGCCGTTGGTGAACGCGAAGCGGTCCCCGCGCGCCTGCAGCTGCCGGGGCAGGAAGGCGTCCCGCGCCAGCCGGGACGCCAGCGTGGGGAAGCCGGAGAAGGCGGTGTTCGCGGCGAGGATCAGCACGCCCACCGTCGCGGCCACGAGCACGAAGAACCACAGGGAGTCGGTGCCGAAGACGGTCTTCGCGAGCTGGCCCAGCACGGGGTCCTGGAAGAAGTCGGGGCCGGGGAGCCGGCCGTCGACGAGCAGCTGCTCCTCCGGGTCGCCGACGACCACGACGTCCGTGCGGTCCGCGAGGTACAGCACCCCGGCCAGCAGGGCCGCCGAGATCGCCCCGAGCACGCCCAGGGTGGCCGCGGCGTTGGCGGCGCGGGGCTTGCGGAAGTAGGGCACCGAGTTGGTGATGGTCTCCACGCCGGTCAGCGCCACGGCCCCGGAGGAGAAGGCCCGCAGCACCAGCAGGGCCCCCGCGAGACCGGCCAGCCCCGCGTCGAAGCCGGCGGCCGGCAGGACCTCCCGGCCGGCGCTGGGGGCGTCCCCCAGGGAGCCGGTGAGGTCCTGGCCCAGGCCCACGAGCAGCAGCGCGGTCAGGACCGCGAGGAAGAAGTAGGTGGGCACGGCCGCGGCCCGGCCCATGAACTTCAGCCCGCGCAGGTTGAGCAGCCCCACGAACAGGATCCCGGCCACGGCCAGCTCCACCCGCCGCCCGGCGAGCGCGGGCAGCGCCGCGGTGACGTACTGGGCGGCGGTGGCCATGGACACCGCCACGACGAGGGCGTAGTCGGCCATCAGGGCCGCGCCCACGCCCACCCCCGCGGTGCGGCCGAGGTTCTTGGAGACGATCTCGTAGTCGCCGCCGCCGGAGGGGTAGGCGCGCACGTTCTGCCGGTAGGCGGTGATCACCACGGTGAGCACCACGAGCACGGCCAGGCCCACCCACGGGGAGACCGCCACGGCGGTGGTCCCCGCGAGCGCGAGGGTGAGGATGATCTCGTCGGGGGCGTAGGCCACCGAGGAGAGGGCGTCCGCCGAGAACACCGGCAGCGCCGTGCGCTTGGGCAGCACGGCGTCGCTGAACCGCTCGTTGTGGATGGGCTTGCCGACGAGGGCTCGCCTCAGCGCCCGAGGAATGCTCTGCACGGCTCCCCACGGTAGTCCGTCCCGCACCGATTGTCCGCCGCGCCCCGTGCGGGCCGCGCCCCCCGGGGTGACCTAGGCTGAGAGGCATGGCGCATTTCGTGATCATGGGAGTGGGGCGCGTCGGCGTGATGGTCGCCCACACCCTCGAGGACTCCGGGCACACCGTGGCGGTGATCGACCAGGACGACCGCGCCTTCCGGCGGCTGCGCAAGTCCTTCGAGGGCAAGAAGGTCACCGGCCTCGGCTTCGACCAGGAGGTGCTGCGCCGGGCCGGGATCGAGGAGGCCTACGCCTTCGCGGCCGTCTCGAGCGGGGACAACTCCAACATCATCGCGGCGCGCGTGGCGCGCGAGACGTTCAAGGTCCGCCACGTGGTGGCCCGCATCTACGACCCCTCCCGGGCGGAGTTCTACCAGCGGCTGGGGATCCCCACCGTCGCCGCCGTGCGCTGGAGCGCCGACCAGGCGCTGCGCCGGATCCTGCCCGAGCAGACGATCACGGCCGACTTCCGCGAGGCCTCGGGACGGCTGCAGCTGGGCGAGCTGTCCCTGGACGACTCGTGGTCCGGACTGCACCTGGACGCGATCCAGGAGGCCACGGGGGTGCGGATCGCGTTCGTGACGCGCTTCGGGGAGGGCGTGCTGCCGGGTCCCGACATGAGCTACCAGCAGGGGGACGTGGTGCACGCCATGATGCGCACCGACGACGTCGAGGCCGTGTCCCGCGTCCTGTCCCGCCCGCCCGGCCCGGACGTGCTCGACTTCGCCAACTCCCTGCGCCGGGAGTCCGACGACGCGCCCGGCTCCGACGACACCTCCCGGGGAGGATCCTGATGCGCGTGGTCATCGTGGGCGCGGGCGCCGTGGGCGCCTCGATCGCCCGGGAGCTGCTGTCCCACCAGCACGAGGTGGTGATCTTCGACGAGAAGCCCGAGGTCATCGGCCGCTCGGACCTGCGCGGGGCCCAGTGGATCATCGGTGACGCCTGCGAGCTCTCCACGCTGCGGGAGGGCGGGCTGGAGGAGACCGACGTCGTCGTCGCCGCCACGGGCGACGACAAGGCGAACCTGGTGGTCTCCCTCCTGGCGCGCAGCGAGTTCGGCGTGCCCCGCACGGTGGGCCGGGTCAACAACCCGAAGAACGAGTGGCTCTTCGACGACGCGTGGGGGGTGGACGTGGCCGTGTCCACGCCGCGGCTGATGACCGCGCTCGTGGAGGAGGCGGTCGAGGTGGGCGACGTGGTGCGGCTGCTGACCCTGCAGACGGGCGGGGCGACCCTCTCCGCCTACACGGTGCCGCACGAGCACCCCATCATCGCCACGATGGTCTCCCAGGTGCCGTGGCCGCCGGACGTGACGCTCGTGGCCATCCTGCGCGACGGGGTGCCCATCACCCCCTCGGGGGACGACGTGGTGGAGGGCGCCGACCAGCTGTTCTTCGTCTCCACCACGGAGGGCGAGGCGCAGCTGCGCGCGATGTTCACGACGGCCGGCCGGCACGAGCCGCACCGGAGCTGAGCGCGGCCCGGGGCCTCAGGGGGTGTCCTGCTCCTGGGCGGCGATCTGCTCCGGGGGCCGGGAGACGAGCCAGGCGAGCCACAGGGTCAGCGCGTACAGCGGCACGCCCATGACCAGCCGCGCCACGCCCAGGCCGGTGAGGTTCTCCGCGAAGTACAGGGGCACCTGCACGAGCAGGCGGGCCGCGAACATCGCCATCAGCATGACCGTGGCCACCTGGTAGGCGCGGCGGCGCACCGGGACGTCGCGCCACTGCGCGCCCTCCCCGCGGATGTAGCCGTAGAAGACGCCGAGCAGCGGCCAGCGCAGGAGCAGGGACGCGCCCAGGCCCGCGAACCAGGCCGCGTTGATCCAGAAGCCGGGGACGTAGTAGTCCAGCGCCTCGCCGGTGGCCCGCGCGAACAGCGCGCAGACGCCCACGCCCACGAACCCGGACACGGCCTGGACCAGGCTCTGGCGCTGGACCAGGCGCAGCACGGTGAACAGGGCGGCCGTGCCCAGGGACGCGGCGAGCGCGACCCCGAGGGTGTTGCCGACGAGCAGCACGGCGAGGAACACGAAGCCCGGCAGGATCGTCTCGGCCAGACCGCGCCAGCCGCCAACGGCGTGCAGCACGTCGAGCTGCCCGTTGTCCTTGCGGCGCATGCCCGAGCGCGCGGCGTAGGCGGCCATCGAGCGCTCCACGTCGTGGCCGCGCCCCGGCCCGTCCGCGGCGCTCCCGGGCTCCTGGGGATCCGTCATCTGCTGACCTGCTTCGCGATGATCTCGTAGCGCGGGTTGAACATCGAGGGGCGCCCGTCCCGGAAGCTCACCACGCCCACGCAGCGCAGCCGCGTCCCCGCGGTGACGCCCGGCACGGTGCGCTGGCCGTGCCACACGAGGCGCAACGGCCGGGGGGCGGCCACGCTCTCGTCCCCCGGCGCCTGCGGGCAGTCCGGGGCGAGCAGGGCGGTGTAGTTCTGCGCGCCGGTCACCGGGGGCACGGTCACCTCCACCACGAGACCGGTTGCCATCACCCGGCGCCGGCTCCCGGCGGCGGTCGAGGGGTCGAGGTCGCCCGCGCACACGGGCGCCTCGGCGACCACGTCGATGGACCCGGTTCCCGGTGTCGGCCGGAACTCGCCGGTGCCTGTTCTCGTCATGGCTCAGCCGATCTCGGTGATCTCGGGTCCGCGCCGCGGCGGCCGCACGGGCTCCGGCGCCGGCTCCGGCTCCGTGTCCGGGGCGGGGGAACGGACCGCGTCCTCGGGCACGACCAGCGTCAGCAGCTCCCGGGGGGGCATGGGCCGGTCGCCGCGCACCACCACGAGCTCGCGCACGACCTCGTCGAGGGCCGCGGCCGACTCCGCGGTCACCGCGGCGGTGCCCGTGAACACGGCCCGCACGAACCAGCGCGGCCCGTCGACGCCCACGAAGCGGGCGAGGCGGAAGCCGCGGGTCCCGTCGGAGGCGGTGGCGGGGAACCGGGTGACGACCTGGAGCCCGAACGGGCCCTCCTCGACCGTCGGCTCGCCGTTGCTCGAGCGCAGCGACTGCACCAGCTCGCGGCGGACCTCGTCCCACAGCCCCTCGGAGCGGGGCGCGGCGAACGCCTGGACCTGGACCGAGCCGCCGTCGAGGTCGAGGGCGACGGCACGGGGGCGCTGCGTGCGCTCGTCCACCTCGAGCCGCACCCCCAGCCCCGGGCGGGGACGCACGAGCACGGCGCCGAGATCGAGGTAGCCGTCCCGGTCCTCCACCTGGGAGACGTCGAGCGGGCCCTGCGGCTCGCGCCGCCGCGCCGCCGCGGCGTCCTCCGCGCTCGGCGCGGCCTCCGGCTGCTGCGGGGCGGCGTCCTGCGCCGCGGCCTTCTTCTTCTTGCGACCGAACATGGTGTCGTTCTCCTCCGCCGGCACGCGGTGCCGGCTCGTGGCGTGAGCTCGTGGGGGGTCTGCTCGTGGATTCAGGCGGTGCCGCTGGAGCCGAACCCCGTCCCGCCGCGCGCCGAGCCGGGCAGCACGTCGACGAGCTCGAAGACGGCCTGCTCGACGCGCTGCACGACGAGCTGGGCGATGCGGTCGCCGCGGCGGACGGTGAAGGGCTCGACGCCGTCCGTGTTGAGCAGGGTGACCATGATCTCGCCCCGGTAGCCGGAGTCCACCGTGCCCGGGGCGTTGACCACCGTGATCCCGTGCCGGGCCGCCAGCCCCGAGCGGGGGTGCACGAACCCGGCGTACCCCTCGGGCAGCGCGATCGCCACCCCCGTGGGCACCAGGGCCCGCTGACCGGGGCCGAGGACCACGTCCTCGCGCGAGCGCAGGTCGGCGCCCGCGTCTCCGGGCTTCGCGTACACGGGCAGGGGAAGGTCCGGGTCGAGGGCCTGCAGCGCGATGCTGAGCGGGCGCCCGTTGCCCGACGGCGGCCGGTGGCCTGTCGACTGGTCGTTCACAGTGCCCCACTCTAACGCGCCGGACCCCGGGCGCAGTCGTGAGACGCTAGAGGCATGTCCCGTCCTGCGTCCTCCAGTGCGTCCCCGGCCGACGGCCCCCGCGAACCCCGCCGGTCCTCCTCCGAGCGGCCCGGCGCCGAGATCCTCTACCAGGAGAAGCTCACCCCCGCGTGGTGGATGTGGCTGCTCGTGCTCTTCGCCGGCGTCGTCGCCCTCGTCGCGCTCGCCCCCATCGACCCGTGGGTGGCCGGAGCGGCGGCCGTCGTGGTCGGCGGCGGCGCGGCCGTGGCCCTCGTCGCCTCCAGCACCACCATCGTCGTCACCGACGAGTTCCTGCAGGTCGGCCGGGCCCGCATCGAGCGACGGTTCGTGGGCGAGGCCGAGGCCTTCCGCGGCGACGACGTCCGCCGGGTCCGCGGCCCCGAGCTGGACGGGCGGGCCTTCATGAACTTCCGGGCGTCCGTGGGCCCGGTGGTGCGGATCCGGATCACCGACCCCGTGGACCCCACGCCGTACTGGCTCACCTCCACCCGGCACCCGGAGCGGATCGTCGAGGTGCTGTCCGCGCGCCCGTGAGCGCGCCCGCCGTCACCGCACGGAAGAACCCCGCCGCGACGACCGTCGCGACGGGGTTCTTCCGGTTCTCCGGACGAGCTCGGCCCGGCGGGGCTCAGCCCACGCACTCGATGCAGTACTTGACCCCGCCCCGCTCCTCGGCGATCTGGGAGCGGTGGCGCACCAGGAAGCACGAGCCGCAGGTGAACTCGTCCTCCTGGGCCGGCAGCACGACGACGGACAGCTCCTCGTTGGAGAGGTCCGCGCCCGGCAGCTCGAAGCTCTCGGCCGCGGCCGCCTCGTCCTCGTCGACGGTGCCGGACTGCGCATCGGTGCGGCGCGTCTGCAGCTCCTCGATCGAGTCCTCCTTGAGCTCGTCCTCCTGCTTGCGCGGCGCGTCGTAATCAGTGGCCATGTCCGGTCTTCGCTCCAATGCGGGGTCCGAGGGCGGGCTCCGGCACGGCTGTGCGCCGCCCTCCGGGCTCTGTGTCGCGTAGATTGTTCACCATCCGAGGGCAAAAATCCAACCCCGTCCCGGGCCCGCGAACACGCGGCCGGGCCCGTCCGCGAGCGACCTCCGGCCGGGGCGCGCGACGGCCAGTAGGATTGGGGGCGGGTCCGGGCCGGCACGTCGGCCGCGACCGACGGACCCGCCCCGCAGCGCCCGCTCGACGACCCCGAGCGCACCCGAGAACCACCCGGAGGAATGACAGCATGGAGCAGTTGCGCCTGGCAGGTGTGCACGACGACGGTGAGCACCTGGTCGTCGAGGACGAGGCAGGCACCCGCCACCTGTTGCGGATCGACCAGGAGCTGCGCCTGGCCGTCCAGCGCGCCCGGCGGCTGCCGGGCGCCCGCCAGCGGGGAACGGGCCAGTTCGGGCCGCGTGAGATCCAGGCCCGGTTCCGCTCCGGGGCCACGGTCGAGGAGATCGTGGCCGAGAGCGGGTGGGAGGCCTCCCGGGTCCGCCGCTACGAGTGGCCGATCCTCGCCGAGCGGGCCCACATCGCCACCGAGGCCCAGAAGGTCGAGATCGAGGACCGCTCCGCGCACCGCGGCTACCACTCCGTCTTCGAGGGCGAACCCCTCACCCTGGGCCGCGCCGTCGCCCACCGGGCCGCCGACCTCGGGGTGGACCCCTCCTCCCTGGAGTGGGACTCCTGGCAGCGGGAGGACCACCTGTGGGCGGTGGTCGCCCGGTTCTCCGTGGTCGACCGCGCCGCCGCGCCAGCCCACGACGAGCCGCTGGCCGAGTGGCTCTACAACCCGGCGAACCAGAGCGTCCGTCCCACGAACGCGTGGGCGGAGGCCCTCACGGAGGCCGGCACCCCGGACACGCCGCTCGGCACGGGCCTCGGCGTCCTGGACGGTGGCCTCGACCCCGAGCTCACGCAGCTGCGCCGGTCCGCCGTGGAGGCCGACGACCTGCTCGACGTCCTGCAGGCCCGCCGCGGGCAGCGCATCGGGGAGGACGCCGAAGGGGACGACGCCCTCGCCGAGATCCTGGGCCGCGGCATGGGGCACGTCGAGCGGCGGCCCCGCCCCCTGGCCGCACCCGAGGACAGCTCCGTCTTCGACCGCCCCTTCCAGCCGGCCACCCGGTTCCCCGAGCCGGGTCCCGCACCGGAGCCGGCACCGGCCGGTGAGCCCGCGCCCCGGACGGACGGGCCCGCCACCGTGCAGCCCGCCGACGATCCCGTCGTCGAGCCGACCGCGCCCGCTGCGCCCGCCGCTCGCGCCGGCGCCCGGGACACCGTTCAGGAGAGGGCTTCGGAGACCTTCCGGGAGGCCGGACGGGAGCGGGGCGTCGACGACGGCACCGAGCGGTCCGCGGCGCGACCGGACACCGCCGCCTCCCGGGACGAGGCGCCCGCGGCCGGGGACCCCGCCGCCCAGGACTCCGCGCCCCAGGGCTCCGCGACCCAGGACTCCGCGACCGGGAGCTCCCGGGACGACGACGTCCGGGGCGACCGCTCCGCCGGCCCGGCCCCCGCGGTCCCCGGCGAGGAGCCCGAGGACTCCGGCCCCGCCGAGGAGACCGCGCCCGAACGGCCCCGCCCGCGCAACAAGACCGCCAAGGCACGGCGCCCCGCGCGGTCCTCGGTGCCCAGCTGGGACGAGATCGTCTTCGGCAGCTCGTCCGACTGAGCCCCCGGCGCCGGTGCGCGCCGTCCGGCGCCGCCGGCCCGGCACGCGCTAGAGTGCACGCAGCAGGGGACGGCTCCGCGCCGTCCCTCCGGGCTCGTGCGCTCCCCCATCCCGCGCGCGGCCCGGACGGACGACACCACGTCAGGGGCAGCACGACATGGGCAATTCCATCCAGGACGACCTCTTCGGGGACGACGAGCGCGACGCCGCCCGCCACGACCCGGACGGGTCGCACACCGTGGCGCTGCTGCCGGAGGTGGTCCAGGCGGACGCGGACCTCCTGGGCGTGCTGAGCGACGTGGGAGTGCTCACCGGGGCGGAGGTCACG
>NZ_PDDL01000121.1:0-9790 GCF_020833785.1 Kocuria sp. CCUG 69068 | reverse complement strand
GGGCGACTAGACTTCCATATCGCCGTGCCCGGCCACCCCCCGGGCCCGCCCCCCGCCCCCCGCTCCCGGCGGACCACCCACCCGCCGCCCAGACCACGAAGGACGTTGATGGACGCGACAGCCCAGCAGGGACACGACGCGCAGACGATGCGCCCCGCCCGCCCCCGGCCGCTGAGCCTCGCGGAGACCGCCCGGCTCGCGGGCGGGACGGCGCCGTCCCGCGCGGTGGAGGTCACCGGCATCGCCCTGGACTCCCGGGAGCTGCGCCCCGGGGACCTCTATGCGGCGCTGCCCGGCGCCCGCACCCACGGCGCCCGCTTCGGCGCGGCCGCCCAGCGCTCCGGCGCCGCCGCGGTGCTCACCGACGACGAGGGCGCCGCAATCCTCCGGGACGCCGGCATCGGGCTGCCCGTGGTCGAGGCCCCGGACCCCCGCCGGTCCGTGGGGGCGATCGCCGCACGCGTCTACGGCTCCCGGCCGGAGGACGGGACCGCCCCGGCCCTGTTCGCGGTGACCGGCACCAACGGCAAGACGACCACGACCTACTTCACCAACTCGGTGCTCCGCGCCCTGGGCCGGCGCACGGGCCTGATCGGGACCATCGAGATCCTCGCCGGCGACGAGTCGATCCCCTCCCGGCTCACCACCCCGGAGGCCCCGCACGTGCACGCGCTGCTGGCGCTCATGCGCGAGCGCGGCATCACGGCGGCGTCCATGGAGGTCTCCTCCCACGCCCTGCAGTTCCACCGGGTGGACGGCGTCCGCTTCGACGTCGCCGGGTTCACCAACCTGACCCAGGACCACCTCGACCTGCACGGGTCGATGGACGAGTACTTCGCGGTCAAGGCCCAGCTGCTCACCCCGGAGCGGACCCGCCGGGCCGTCGTCGTGGTCCAGGACGAGGACGACGTCTGGGGCCTGCGGATGGCCGAGCACGCGCGGGAGCGGCTCGGCCCGGACCTCGTCGACACGATCGCCCTGCGCGGCGGCGTGCCGGGGGACCGGGACGCCGGACCGGGCCGGCACGGCGCGGACTGGACGCTGACCAGCCTGACCCGCCGCGGGATCGGGCACTCCTTCGCGCTGCGGCACCGGGACGGCCGCACACTGCGCGTGTCCACGGGCCTGCCGGGCGACTTCAACGTGGCCAACGCCGCGCTCGCCGTGGTCATGGTCGTGGCCTCCGGGGTCGACGTCGCCGACGTGCAGCGCGTCCTCGACGAGGCGGACCCCCTCACCACGGACGTGCCGGGGCGGATGCAGCTCATCGGCACGCAGCCCACCGCCGTCGTCGACTTCGCGCACAACCCGGACGCCCTGCGCCGCGCGCTCGCCGCCGTCGAACCGCCGGACGAGGAGGGCCGCGTGATCGTGGTCTTCGGCGCCACGGGGGAGCGGGACCGCTCCAAGCGCCCGGTCATGGGGGAGATCGCCGCCCGCCACGCGGACGTGGTGATCATCACGGACGACGACCCGCACGACGAGGACGCCGGCGCGATCCGCGCCGAGGTCGCGGCCGGGGCGTTCGCGGCCCGCGACGCCGGCGCCCGGGCCCAGGAGGTGCTCGTGCTCGAGCCCCGCACCGTGGCCATCCGCGCCGCGGTGGCCATGGCGGGGCGCACCGACTCCGTGCTCGTGGCCGGCCGCGGGCACGAGACGGTCCAGGAGATCCGGGGCGTGGACCACCCGCTGGACGACAGGGAAGAGCTGCGGGCCGCGCTGGCCGACGGGCAGCAGGACCGTTGGGAGAACCGATGATCGACCTCACCGCCGCACAGCTCGCGCAGATCACCGGCGGGCGCGCCGTCGGCGCCGCCGCCGCGGCGCCCGTCGTCCGCCACGTCGCGACCGACTCCCGCGAGGCGCGTCCCGGCACGCTGTTCGTCGCCAAACCGGGGGAGGTCACCGACGGCCACGAGTACGTGGGCGCGGCCTTCGCCGCCGGCGCCGTCCTCGCCCTCGTCGAGCACGAGGTCTCCGACGCCGCGGGGGTCACCTACCCGGGCGTGCTGGTCCCCGACGTGGTGGAGGCGATGGGCCGGCTGGCCGCCTGGGTCGTGGCCCAGCTGCGCGCCGACCACGAGGTGAAGGTCATCGCCGTCACCGGATCCGTCGGCAAGACGACCACCAAGGACCTCCTGCGGGGCATCTTCGCCGCGGAGGGTCCCACGGTCGCGCCCCGCGGTTCGTACAACGGGGAGGTCGGCGTGCCGCTGACCGTCTTCGAGGCCGAGCCGGACACCCGGTTCCTCATCATCGAGATGGGCGCCACCCGGATCGGCAACATCGACTACCTGTGCCGGATGGTCCGCCCCGACATCGGGGTGGTGCTGTGCGTGGGCTCCGCCCACGCCGGCGAGTTCGGCGGGGTCGCCAACATCGCCCGCGCCAAGGGCGAGCTCGTCGAGTCCCTGCGGGGCGACGGCGTGGCGGTCCTCAACGACGACGACCCCCTGGTCCGCCAGATGCACCGTCGCACCGCCGCGCCCGTGCTGTTCTTCGGGGAGTCCCCGGCGAACGCGCTGCCCGACGTCCCGGCCGCCCGGGTGCACGCCTCCGAGATCCGCCTCGGGCCCGGCGGCAGCCCGGAGTTCCTCCTGCACCTCCCGGACGGCTCCGCGCACCGGATCGTCTCCCGGCTCATCGGGGAGCACCACGTCTCCAACCTGCTCGCGGCCGCCTCCGCGGCCTTCGTGGCCGGGGTCGCCCCGGAGCGGATCGCGGCCTCGCTCAACGCCCAGGGCGCCGCGAGCCGGTGGCGGATGGAGCGCACCGAGCGGGCCGACGGCGTCACGGTGGTCAACGACGCCTACAACGCCAACCCGCAGTCGATGCGCGCCGCGCTGCAGACCCTGGCCCAGCTGGGCCGCGGCTCCGCCGGGTCCGCGCCCCGCCGCACCTGGGCGGTGCTCGGGGGCATGCTCGAGCTCGGCGACAGCACGATCGAGGAGCACGACGCCCTGGGCCGCATGGTGGTCCGGCTCAACATCTCCAAGCTGATCGCCGTGGGCGACCTCGCCCGCCCGGTCTACGACGCCGCCCAGCTCGAGGGCTCGTGGGGCAACGAGGCCACCTGGGCGGCGACCGCGGAGGACGCCGAGGAGATCCTGCGCCAGGAGCTGGCACCGGGTGACATCGTGCTCTTCAAGTCCTCCAACGCCGCCGGTCTCCGGGTGCTGGGGGACCGGGTCGCGGCCGACGCCGGGGACGGCGCCGGCGGGCCCGCCCCGGGCAACGACGCCCCGGCGCGCGGCGACCACTGGCCCTCAGCCGGTCCCTTCGTCAACGCCTCCCTCGACCCGAGCGGGAGGCCCACCACCCCGGGCCCCTCCGCGGACGGGAACGAGCCGGCATGATCCAGATCCTCATGGCGGCCTGCTTCGCCCTGGTCCTGTCCCTCTTCGGCACCCCGGCCTTCATCAAGTTCCTCGCCCGGCGCGGCTACGGCCAGTTCATCCGGGACGACGGGCCCACCAGCCACCACACCAAGCGCGGGACGCCCACCATGGGCGGCGTGGCGATCCTCGGCTCCGTGGTGGTCGCCTACGCGCTCACGCACCTGATCTCCGGGGTGCTGTGGCCCTCCTACGGGGGCGTCACCCTCTCCGGGCTCTCCGCGCTGCTGCTGATGCTCGGCATGGGCTTCGTCGGGTTCATCGACGACTACAAGAAGATCGCCAAGAAGCAGAACCTCGGGCTCAGCCCCGTGGGCAAGATCGTCCTGCAGGGCCTCATCGGCACCGCCTTCGCCCTGCTCGTGCTGCTCGTGCCCGGTCCGCAGGGCATGACCCCCGCGTCCTCGGCGATCTCCATCACCCGGGACACCGCCCTCGACCTCGCCTTCGCCGGCACCGCGGTCGGGGCCGTCCTCTTCGTGATCTGGGTGAACCTGATCGCCACCGCCACGACCAACGCCGTGAACCTCACCGACGGCCTCGACGGCCTCGCCACCGGGGCGTCCATCCTCGTGTTCAGCGGCTACCTGCTGATCGCCATGTGGCAGAACACCCACCTGTGCGGAGCCGTGGCCGAGGGGGTCTGCTACGAGGTGCGCGACGCCGCCGACCTCGCCCTCACCGCCGCCGCGCTGGTCGGGGCCCTGGTGGGCTTCCTATGGTGGAACACCTCCCCGGCGAAGATCTTCATGGGCGACACGGGATCGCTGGGCCTCGGCGGCGCGCTCGCCGCGTTCGCGGTGCTCACCCGCACCGAGCTGCTGCTGGTGCTCATCGCCGGGCTGTTCGTGATCATCACGGTCTCCGTCATCCTGCAGGTCGGCTACTTCAAGCTCTCCGGCGGCAAGCGCATCTTCAAGATGGCGCCGCTGCAGCACCACTTCGAGCTCAAGGGCTGGAACGAGGTGACCATCGTGGTCCGCTTCTGGATCATCGCCGGGCTGTTCGTCGCGGCCGCGCTCGGCGTCTTCTACGGCGACTGGCTGCTCTCCCACGGAGGAATGATCCAATGATCCACGCGAGCAACGACAACCCCGTCCTGGACCGGCCGCGCCTGGCCGGGCTCACCACGTGGGACGCCGACTGGGCCGGGCTGCGCGTGGTCGTCGCCGGCATCGGCCTGTCGGGCTTCGCCGCCGCGGACACCCTGATCGAGCTCGGCGCCCGCGTCGTCGTCGTCGACGGGGCGGACACCCCGGAGAACCGGGCGAAGGCCGACACCCTGCGGATCGTGGGCGCCGTCGACGTCCTGCTGGGGGAGGCCGCCCAGGGGGCCGTGCCCGACGTCGAGGGCGAGCGCCCCGACCTGGTCGTCACGTCCCCGGGGCTGCGGCCCGACCACCCCCTGCTCGCCGCCGCGGCCGCCGAGGGCGTCCAGATCTGGGGCGACGTGGAGCTCGCCTGGCGGGTGCGCGAGCGCGCCGGGCGCAGGACCGCCGAGTGGGTGTGCATCACCGGGACCAACGGCAAGACCACCACGGTCGGGATGACCGCGTCGATGCTGCAGGCCGCCGGGCTCACCGCGGCCGCCGTCGGCAACGTGGGCACCCCCATCCTGGACGCGCTGCGCGAGCCGGTCGAGCACGACGTCCTCGCCGTGGAGCTCTCCAGCTTCCAGCTGCACTGGACGTCCTCGATGTCGCCGCTGGCGTCCGTGGTGCTCAACGTGGCCGAGGACCACGTGGACTGGCACGGCGGCTACGAGAACTATGTAGCGGACAAGTCCCGCATCTACGAGCACACCCGGGTGGCGTGCGTCTACAACGCCCAGCAGGCCGAGACCGTGCGCATGGTCGAGGAGGCCGACGTCGTGGAGGGCTGCCGCGCCGTGGGCTTCACCCTCGAGACCCCGGACGTCAGCATGCTCGGCGTCGTGGAGGACCTGCTCGTGGACCGCGCCTTCCTCGACGACCGCCGGGGCTCCGCCCTCGAGCTCGCCTCCATCACCGACACCGGCCCCCTCCCCACGCCCCACGGCGTGGCCAACGCGCTGGCCGCCGCGGCCCTGGCCCGGGCCGCCGGCGCCCCGCCGGAGGCCGTGCGGGAGGGGCTGCGCGCCTGGGAGCCCGGCGACCACCGGATCCAGGCCGTCGCCACGACCCACGGCGTGCTGTGGATCAACGACTCCAAGGCCACCAACCCGCACGCCGCCGACGCAGCCCTGGCCGCGTTCGACTCCGTGGTGTGGATCGCCGGCGGCCTGTCCAAGGGCGTCTCCTACGACCGGCTCGTCGCCCGGCACGCCGGCCGGCTGCGCACCGTGGTGCTCATCGGCACGGACAACGACTCGCTGCTGGCCGCGCTCGCCGCGCACGCCCCCGAGGTCCCCGTCCTGCGGACCGCCGAACGTCCCGGCCCCGCGGCGGGCGACGCCGTGATGGGCGAGGCGGTGCGGCTCGCCCACGAGGTCGCCCGGAAGGGCGACACGGTGCTGATGGCCCCGGCGTCCGCCTCGATGGACCAGTTCAGCTCCTACGCCCACCGCGGTGACGCGTTCGTCCGGGAGGTCGCGGACCTCGTGGGACGGCTCTCGTGACGCAGGTGCAGGACCGGGCGGGGCTCGCGGAGACGGCCCGCGGCTCCCTGGGCGGGGCGCGCCGCTTCTGGCGTGCCCTCGTGGACGGCCCCCTCATCCACTCCTACTACGCGCTGGCCGGCTCCGTGCTGCTGCTCACGGCCATCGGCATCATGATGGTCCTCTCCGCCTCGGCGGTCGAGTCGATCTCGGCGCAGGAGTCCGCGTACTCGTACTTCGTCAAGCAGGCCACCTTCGGGGGGATCGGCGTGGTCCTGATGTTCGCGCTGTCCTTCGTGCCCACCGCCTGGTACCGCCGGGGCGCCACCGGACTGCTGGTCCTCGCCGTGCTGCTGCTCATGCTCGTCTTCACCCCGCTCGGACAGGAGATCAACGGCAACCGGAACTGGATCGTGGTGGGCGGGCAGACCTTCCAGCCCTCCGAGGCCGCCAAGCTCGCCGTGGCGATCTGGCTGGCCATGGTCCTGGCCCGGCAGGGCGACGCCGTGCGCGACTGGCGCCAGGCCCTGTGGCCGTCCGGGCTGGGCATCGGGATCCCCGCCGCGATGATCGTGCTGGGCGACGACGTCGGCACGGCCCTCGTCTTCGTGCTGATCTACGGGGCCGCCCTGTTCTTCGCCGGGGCGCCGTTGCGGCTGTTCGCGATCGCGGCCGCCGGGGCCGCGCTGGTCGGCACGCTGGCCGTGGTCACCGCGCCCCACCGCGTGGACCGGATCACCGGCTGGCTGTTCGGCGAGTGCGGCGCCACCGACGCCTGCTACCAGTCCCAGCAGGGGCTCAACGCCCTCGCCTCGGGCGGCTGGTGGGGCGTGGGGCTGGGCCAGTCCCGGCTCAAGTACAACTACGTCCCCGAGGCGCACAACGACTACATCTTCTCGATCATCGGCGAGGAGCTGGGCCTGCTGGGCACGGTGCTGATCCTCGCCCTCTTCGCGGTCATGGCCCTGGCGATGGCCCGGGTCATCCTGCGCGCCCGCAGCGGCTTCGTCCGGATCGCCACCGCCTGCATCGTGACCTGGCTGGTCGGCCAGGCGTTCATCAACATCGGCATGGTCACGGGGGTGCTGCCCGTGATCGGCGTCCCCCTCCCGTTCATCAGCTACGGTGGGTCGTCGCTGCTGATGAGCCTCGCGGCCGTCGGCGTCGTGATGTCCTTCACCCGGCTGCCGCGCCGGATCCAGGTCCCCACCCGCACCCCCCGCCCCCGCACCCCGAACGAGGATCGCGCATGACACCGTCCGAACCCACCACCGGAGGCCCCGCGCCGTCGGTCCTGCTGGCCGGCGGGGGCACCGCCGGGCACGTCAGCCCCCTCCTGGCCGTGGCGGCCGCGCTGCGGGAGCAGGCCCCGGCGGCCCGCCTCACGGCGGTGGGCACCGCGTCCGGGATGGAGACCCGGCTCGTCCCGCAGGCCGGGCTCGAGCTCGAGCTCGTCGACCGGGTCCCGCTGCCCCGCCGGCCCTCCGTGGACCTCGTCCGGCTGCCCGGACGGCTCCTCGGCGCCGTGCGGCAGGCCGGGGAGATCCTCGACCGCGTCCGGCCGGACGTGGTGCTGGGCGTCGGGGGCTACGTCTGCACCCCCGTCTACCTCGCCGCCGCCCGGCGCGGGCTGCCCATCGTGGTGCACGAGGCCAACGCCCGCCCCGGTCTGGCCAACCGGGTCGGCGCGCGCTGGGCCAGGACCGTGGCCGCCGCGTTCCCCGGCACCCCGCTGCGCGGAGCCGTCACCGTCGGCATGCCCATGCGCCGGGAGATCTCCCACCTGGACCGGGAGGCGCTGCGCGCCGAGGCCCGCCGGTCCTTCGGGCTCGACCCCGACCTGCCCACCGTCGTGGTCACCGGCGGCTCCTCGGGCGCCCTCGCCATGAACCGCACCGTGGCCGGCGTCGTCGAGGAGGTCGCCGCGCGCGGCTACCAGCTCCTCCACGTCACCGGCCGGGGCAAGCAGCTCACCCGGGACGACGGCGCGCCGCTGAGCGCCCCCGGCTACGTGCAGGTCGAGTACGTGGACGGCATGGAGCGCGTCTACGCCGCCGCGGACCTGCTCGTGGCCCGCGCCGGCGCCGCGACCGTCTCGGAGGTCGCCGCCGTCGGCCTGCCCGCCGTGTTCGTCCCGCTGCCCGTCGGCAACGGCGAACAGGCGCTCAACGCCGCCTCCCTGGTGGCGGCCGGCGCGGCGCAGCTCGTCGCCGACGACGCGTTCACCCCCGACTGGTACCGCCGGAACGTGCACCCCCTGCTGGCCGACCCCGGCCGCCTCGCCGCGATGGCCGCCGCGAGCCGCGCCCACGGCGTGCGCGACGCCGACACCGTGCTGGCACGGATGATCCTCGAGGAGGTCCCCGTTGAGCGCTGAGCACGAGACCGACCCCGCGCTGCTGGGCCGGGTCCACTTCATCGGGATGGGCGGCGCGGGGATGTCCGCCGTCGCCAAGCTGATGCTCGCCCGCGGGGTCCCGGTCAGCGGCTCCGACCGCCAGGACTCCCCGGCGCTGCGCCAGCTCCAGGACCTGGGCGCCACCGTGCACGTGGGCCAGCGCGCCGAGCACGTGGACGGGGCGCAGACCGTGGTCGTGTCCACCGCGATCCCGCCCGAGGACCCCGAGTACTCCGCCGCCCGGGCCGCGGGGCTGCGCGTGCTGCACCGCTCCGAGGCCCTCGCGGCCGCGATGCACGGCCGCGCGGTCGTGGCGGTGGCCGGCACGCACGGCAAGACGACCACGAGCGCCATGGCCGCGCTCGCGCTGCACACTGCCGGGCTGGAGCCCTCCTGGGCCATCGGCGCGCACGTGGCCGACCTCGGCTCCAACGCGGCCCTCGGCACGGGTCCGTGGTTCGTGGCCGAGGCCGACGAGTCGGACGGCTCCTTCCTCGCGTACGGTCCGCGGATCGCCGTGGTCACGAACATCGAGCCCGACCACCTCGACTACTACGCCTCCCGCGAGGCCTTCTACCGGGCCTTCGACGAGTTCGCCGCGACCCTGCCCGCGGACGGGCTGCTCGTGGCCTGCCAGGACGACCCCGGCTCCCGGGCGCTCGCGGAGCGCCACCGGTCCGCCGGCGGACGGGTGGTCAGCTACGGCACGGAACCGGGCTCCGACGTCCGGGTGCTCCCCGGGGAGGCCGACGGGCTGCGCACCAGCAGCACCCTGCTTCTGGGCGAGGGCGCCGACCGCCGCGAGGAGCGGCTCGAGCTCGTGGTGCCGGGCCGGCACAACGTCCTCAACGCGACCGCCGCCTTCTGCGTGGCCGTCGAGGCCGGCGTCCCTCCCGCGGACGCGGTGCGCGGGCTGGCCGGCTTCCACGGCTCCGCCCGGCGCTTCGACCTGCGGGGCGAGGTGGACGGGGTCCGGGTCTTCGACGACTACGCCCACCACCCGACCGAGGTGGTCGCGGCGCTCACGGCCGCGCGGGAGGTCGCGTCCGGGCACCGGGTGATCGCGATCTTCCAGCCGCACCTGTTCTCCCGCACGCGCGAGTTCGCGGCCGAGTTCGCCGACGCCCTGGCGCTGGCCGACGAGGCCCTCGTCATCGACATCTTCGCCGCGCGGGAGCAGCCCGTCGACGGCCTCACGAGCCGGATCGTCACCGACCGCGCCCCCGCCCACGTCCGCTACGTGCCGGACGGCGCCGACGCGGTCGCAGAGGCCGCGGCGGCCGCACGCCCCGGGGACCTGGTGCTCACGGTGGGCGCCGGGGACGTCACCGCCCTCGGGCCCCGGCTCGTGGACCGCCTCGGGGCCCGCTGATGAGCCGGCACGGCCGCCCGCACCAGCCCCGCTTCGGGGACCCGGCCGGG
>NZ_PDDL01000120.1:0-10143 GCF_020833785.1 Kocuria sp. CCUG 69068 | reverse complement strand
CGCCAGGCGCCGCGCCTGGCGGCGGGCGCGGGAGGACGGCAGGAACCACTGCGCCCCGCCGCGGGCGACGCGCTGCTTCTCCGCCACGACCGGCCGCCAGACCCGCTCCCAGCCCGTCAGCGCCTCCTCGACCGATCCGGCGCGGTCGAGCCGCTCGGCGAGCAGCCACGCCCCGGCGATCCCCAGCGAGGCGCCCTGGCCGCCCAGCAGGGACACCGCCTGGCCCGAGTCCCCGAGCAGCACGACCCGGCCGCTGCTCCACCGCGGCAGCTCGACCTGCACCACCTGGTCGTAGTAGAGCCGGTCCCCGCCGGGACAGGCCGCCAGGACGCGGGGCACGATCCAGCCCAGCGAGCCGTGGACGGCGCGCAGGCTCTCCCGGGGGTCGGCCGGCAGGGACGGCGCGGCGGCCCGGTGCACGGCGAACACCGCCAGGCGCCCGTCGCGCAGCCCGTAGAACCCCATCGCCCGGTCGATGCTGTCCGTGAGGCAGAAGCGGTCGCCGACCTGCCGGCACGCCTCCGGGTCGTCGACCACGAACGCCGCCGTGTGCAGGCCCAGCCAGCGGCGGAAGCGCTCCTCGGGCCCGAACGCGGAGCGCCGCACCGCCGAGTGCACCCCGTCCGCGCCGACCACCAGGTCGGCGTCGAGCACCGTGCCGTCGTCGAGCACCGCGCCCGCCCCGCCGGGCCGCTGCCGAACCCCGGCGACGCGCCGGCCGTAGCGGAGCTCCGCGACGCCCCGGGCGTGCTCGCGCAGCACCCGCTCGAGGTCGGGGCGCATCACGCTGACCAAGTGCCCGTCGAGGGCGTGGGCGAACCGGGCGAACGGCAGCCCGGCCCGGTCGCGGCCGCGGTCGTCCACGTAGCTGAGCCGCTCGACCCGGTAGCCGAGCTCCAGGACCGCCGGCAGCACGCCCATCTCCTCGGCGGCGTCCCAGCCGGGGCCGAAGAAGTCCATCATGTAGCCCTGCTCCCGCGGGCGCGGCGCCCGTTCCAGGACCACCACGTCCCAGCCCCGCCGGCCCAGGCACCCGGCCAGGGCCAGTCCCGCGATGCCCGCCCCGCAGACGACCGCGCGCACGGCCGGCGCCGCTCAGTACCGGTCGCCGACGGCTGCCACGCCGTCCAGCAGGGTCAGGTCCTCGGCCGTCAGGCGCAGGTCCGCGGCCGCGGCGTCCTCCCGCAGGTGGCCGGGGTCGGTGGTGCCGGGGATCGGCAGCACGTGCTCGCCGCGCACCGTGGTCCAGGCGATCGCGACCGCCGCGGGCGAGGTCCCGTGCCGGCCGGCGACCTCGCGGAGGGGCGCCAGCACAGCGTCCTCGTTGGCAGCCATGGCCTCCGGTGTGAACCGGGGGTTGCGCGAGCGGAAGTCGGAGCCGGAGAACTCCCGGCCCGCGAGGGCGCCGGAGAGGTAGCCGCGGCCCAGCGGGGAGAAGGGGACGAACACCGCCCCGTGCTCGGCGCACCACCCGATGACGTCCCCGGAGGGGTCCCCGTCGGCGGTGGGGCCAGACCCCTCGGGGTTGCGGGTCCACAGGGAGTACTCCGACTGGACGGCCGCGACCGGGTGGATGGCGTGCGCCCGCTCGGCCTGCTCCGTGCTGACCTCGGAGAGCCCCAGGTGGCGCACCTTGCCCGCGGTCACGAGCTCGCCCATCGCGCCCCAGGTGTCCTCGAGGG
The DNA here is from genome assembly GCF_020833785.1 of Kocuria sp. CCUG 69068. NCBI lineage: Bacteria > Bacillati > Actinomycetota > Actinomycetes > Micrococcales > Micrococcaceae > Kocuria > Kocuria sp. CCUG 69068. The sequence goes on along the minus strand of NZ_PDDL01000120.1, from coordinate 8,461 downwards.
GCACGTCGGGGTCCACGCGGTGCAGGTAGTAGAGGTCCACCGCGTCGGTGCGCAGCCGGCGCAGGCTGTCCTCGATCGAGCGGCGCACCTCGTCCGGGTGCCCGCAGCGCTCCGTCCGGGGCGGCTCCAGGGAGGCCGCGCGCAGCCCGGTCTTGGAGCAGAGGAACACCTCGTCCCGGCGCGGGGCGAGGGCGGCGCCGACGAGCTCCTCGTTAGCTCCCCCGCCGTAGAGCACCGCCGTGTCCACCACGTTCATGCCGAGGTCCACCGCGAGCCCGAGCACCTCGTGCTTGCGCCGCTCGGTCAGCCCGTGCCGGTCGTAGACCCAGCTCAGGCCCATGGCCCCGAACCCGATCGCGCCCACGCGGTCCCCGGACGGGGTGAATTCGATCTGTCGCATCCAGTGCTCCTTCGTCGGTCCGGCCGCCGCGCCGGCGCCCGGAGGACCGCCGGTCAGCGGTCTCCCGCGGACGGTCGCGGCACCGTGAAGTCCACCAGGCGGGCGTCGGCGCCGTCCAGTCCGGCCCAGGTGCCGGGAACCTCCAGGACCGCCAGCCCGGAGGTGGGGCAGCCGTCGGCGAGGGCCATGACGGCGTCGTAGTCGGAGTCCGGTGTGGCCAGGCGGAGGGCGGCGTCGCGCAGACCGGGCAGGTGGCCGATGAGCAGCAGGGACTCCACGGTGTCCGGCACGTGGTTGAGCACCGCGATGATCCGGCTGTCCTGGGCCGCGTATAGGGACTCGTCGAGCCGGGCGGTCGGGGCGAGGTCGCCGAGCTCGCTGCACACCCACGTGCAGGTCTGGCGCGCGCGCAGGGCGCTCGAGCACAGGATCATGTCCGGCACGTGCCCGTTCGCCAGCAGCCAGCGCCCCGCGGCGGCGGCGTCCGCGGCCCCGCCGCGGTCCAGGGGGCGGTCGTGGTCGGCCACGCCCCACGGGTGCTCGGCCTCCGCGTGGCGCATGAGGACGAGCTTCTTCCGGTCGTGGCGGGTCATCGGTTCATGATGCCACGCGTCCGCCGGGCACGGAGCGACCCCGGCTCCTCCGCGTCGCGGGACGGAACCGGGGCCTGCACGGATCGGGGACGCGGATCAGATGGAGTACTCGGGGGCCGCCCACACGACGACCTCGGGGTGCTCGTAGAAGCGGTAGCCCTGGCCGCGGACGGTGCGCACGGTGTTCGCGAGCCGGCCGAGCTTGGAGCGCAGGCGCCGGATGTGCACGTCGATGGTCCGCTCGTTGGGCACCTCCTCGGAGTCGCGCCACAGGCTGTGCAGCAGCTCGTGGCGGCCCACGGTCCGGCTGCCGTTCTCCACGAGGTAGTTCAGCAGCTCGAACTCCTTGAACGTGAGGTTCAGGAGGCCGCCGTCGAGGAAGACCTCCCGGCGGGAGAGGTCGATGAGCACCCCGGTGGACTGGCTGGTCTTCGTCTCGGGCGCCGGCGCGGGCGCGGCGGGCGCCGTGGGCCGCACGGCCCCCGAGGTGGGGTCGCCCAGGGCGTTGCGCACGACCTCGAGGTCGGTGCCGGCGGTGTTGGCGGGAGCCAGCGCCACGGCGGCGTAGGAGTCGGCCTGCGGGACCAGCTGCTGGGCGTACGCCCGGATGCTCTGGACCATCTTGACCAGCGAGGTGCCGCTGGCCGCCGCGGTCTCCTCGTCGAGACCCACGTAGATCACGAACCCGCGCGCCTCGTTCTCCTGCACCTGCGGACGCGGCGCCGTGTCCCGCTGCAGGCGGGTGGGGAGCGGGGTCTCGCCCGGCGCGGCCGACATGGGGCCGATCGTGCTCCGGAGGCTGCGGTAGTCGGCGGGGGCGGTCTGCCCCCGCTCGGGGGCCGCGGCCGGACCGCGGACAGCACGGGCCTCGCTCGTGCGGTTGCGCTGGGAAATGTGCACGTATCCCGGTGTGCCTGGCATCTGGTGCCCCTCGTCTTTCCGTCGTGCGGCGGACGAGGTTCCGTCCGCCTGAGTCGATCCGCCCCTCGGAACGGCCCCGCCGCTCCCAGCTCCCGAACCGGCCCGCTCCGTGGTGGTCGGGGAGGGTCCCCGCGAAGCTGGCAAATTCCTGACAGTGGCGTTGCTCTCATGGTCCACCAGCCCCCTGGATCCCGCAAGTAATATTCGAGGCGTTATCTCACGATGCGAGATTCGAACGACGGCTGTCCAAGTGCTCCGCCAAAATGAACCTCCTTCACCTTGCGGCTGTGATGCCGTTTTCCGTCCGACCCCCGGGATATCAGACCTCTGGGACCATCCGGGGGCTTTTCCGCCCCTCAAGCAGGTCCCGATCCTGTTGTCAAGACGGCTTCGTCGGTGAACTCTTCGTCTCACGATGTGAACACGTGGCCGGAGGTCGAAAAAAGGCCCGCCGAGGACGTCGGCGGGCCTTTTCAGCGCGTGGTCTGCGGTGTCACGGGACGGCGGTCAGTCGACCACGCCGTAGAGCCGGTCCCCGGCGTCCCCGAGGCCCGGGACGATGTAGGCGTTCTCGTCGAGCCGTTCGTCCCTCGCAGCCAGGACGATGTTGACCTCGGAGTCCCCCAGCTCCTCCTCGAGGGCGGCCAGGCCCTCGGGGGCGGCCAGGAGGCAGACGCACGTGATCTGCTCGGCCCCGCGGCGGTAGAGGAACTTGATCGCCTCCCGCAGCGTCCCGCCCGTGGCCAGCATCGGGTCGAGGACGAAGACCTGGCGGCCGGTGAGGTCGTCGGGCAGCCGCTCGGCGTAGGTGATGATGTCGAGGGTGTCCTCGTTGCGGGCCATGCCGAGGAAGCCCACCTCGGCCGTGGGGATCAGCCGGGTCATGCCCTCGAGCATGCCCAGGCCCGCACGGAGGATCGGCACGACCAGCGGCCGTGGCTTCGACAGCCCCACGCCCGTGGTGCGCGTGACCGGCGTGTCGATCTCCACCGGTTCCACGCGGACGCCCCGGGTGGCCTCGTACGCGAGCAGCGTCACGAGCTCCTCGACGAGCAGGCGGAACACCGGGGACGTGGTGTTCTTGTCCCGGAGCACGGTCAGTTTGTGTGCCACCAATGGGTGGTCGAGAACGGTCACTCGCATGGACCAAAATTACCATCGGGCCACGGGGGCGCCCCGCCCCCTCGCCGGACCCCGCCCGGCCCGGCGACCCGCCCAGGAGGAGAACCGCATGGCACTGCCCCCGCGCACCCGCTCCGAGGCCCGGGCGGAGGAGTGGATGCGGCTGGCCCTCGCCGAGGCCCGGGCGGCGCTCGGGACGCAGGACGTGCCGATCGGCGCCGTCGTGGTCGGCCCGGACGGGACGGTGGTCGGCCGGGGCCGCAACCGCCGGGAGGCCGACGGCGACCCCACCGCCCACGCCGAGATCCTGGCGCTGCGCGACGCCGCCCGCGCCCTGGGCTCGTGGCGGCTGGACGGCTGCACGCTGGTGGTGACCCTCGAGCCCTGCGCGATGTGCGCGGGCGGGATCGTCCTGGCCCGCGTGCCCCGCGTGGTCCTGGGCGCGTGGGACGACAAGGCCGGGGCGGCCGGCTCCGTCCTCGACGTGCTCCGGGAGCGGCGGCTCAACCACTGGGTGGAGGTGACCGGCGGCGTGCTGGCCGAGGAGTGCTCCCGGCTGCTCCTCGACTTCTTCGCGGAGCACCGGCGCGGCGGGGACGACAGCGCCGGGCCCGCCGCTCCCGGTCCCGCCGGCCCCGCGGGTTTTGGCGGTTGAGCTCGCCAGCCGGTACAGTACTGCGAGCTGGTGACGTGTCCGAGCGGCCGAAGGTGCATCACTCGAAATGATGTTTGGTGTAAGAGCCAACGAGGGTTCAAATCCCTCCGTCACCGCCAGTCGGGAAGGCCCCGGGTCCTGAGGGATCCGGGGCCTTCCGCATGCCCGCCCGCCGGTCCCGCCCCGTCCGGCGCCCCCGGAGGACGTGGACGGCCCCGGCCCGGGGCGGCCGGCGGCGGGGAGCGCGGGCCGCCGTTGGATACCGTGGTGGCGATCACCACGCCCGCCGTGCGGCGGGCCCGGACGGAAACGGAAGAGGGGCAGCATGACGACGTCGGCGCAGGCAGTCGGACACCTGGGAGCGGACGGGGAGGAGTACCCGGACGCGTACTTCGTGCGGCTGGACCGCACCCGGTTCCGCTCGACGCTGCACTCGCAGGGCGCCTGGAGCGAGGCCGAGCAGCACATGGGCGCCGCCTCCGGGCTGCTCGCCCACGCCGTGGAGGCCGACCACCCCCGCGCGGACCTCCTGCCCGTGCGCTTCTCCTACGACATCCTCGGCTTCATCCCCGGCGGCGAGGTCGAGGTGACCACGCGCGTGGTCCGCCCGGGCCGCACCATCGAGCTGGTCGAGGCCACCATGAGCCACGCCGGGCGCTCCTGCATCCGGCTGAGCGTGTGGCGGCTGCTCCGGGGCGAGACCGCCGAGACCGCCGGCACGCACCGGGAGGCCCTGCCGCCGGTGGGCGACGCCCTGCCCGCCACGATGACCGGGCGGTGGCCGGGCGGCTACATCGCCTCCCTCGAGGGCCGCACCGTGCGCGAGCACCGGCCCGGCCGGGCGGCCATGTGGCTGCGCGCGCCGCACGCCGTCGTCGCCGGGGAGGAGTCCTCCACCACGGCGCGGTTCCTGGCGGCCGTGGACGCCGCCAACGGCATCGCCGTGCGGGTGGGCCCCGACGAGATGGTCTTCCCCAACGTGGACCTGAGCGTGCACCTGGTCCGGGAGCCGGTCTCCCCGTGGGTGGGCCTCGACACGCACGTCACCTTCGGCGACACCGGCGTGGGCCTCACCGAGTCCGCGCTGCACGACGAGGCCGGCTACCTGGGCCAGGTCGCCCAGTCCCTGACGATCCGGCCGCTCCCGGTCTCCGGCTGAGCCGAGCCGGACGGGCCGGGCGCGGGCCCCGGCCCGTCGGTGGGCGCCGCCGCGCGACCGTACAATGGGGCGGGATTTCCGACGTCGAGACCAGGGGCGACCGCGCCCCGAGGAGGACACCCAGTGAGCAGCATCAACATCACCGTGATCGACCGCGAGGGCAACCGCACCGAGGGCGTCGAGTGGAAGGACTACGAGAGCCTCATGGAGGCCCTCACCCGCCACAAGTACCCGATCCTCGCGACCTGCGGCGGCAACGCGTCCTGCTCCACCTGCCACTCCTACCTCGACCAGAGCTCCTTCTCGAAGGCCAACGAGATCAACGACGAGGAGGAGGACCTCCTCGACATGCTCGACGACACCCGCCACGACACCTCCCGGCTCAGCTGCCAGGTCGAGTGGGCGGAGGAGCTCGACGGCGCCGAGGTCACCATCGCCCCCGAGTGGTGAGCCCCCCGTCCCCGCGGGGACGCCCCCGCCAGCCCTGACCAGACCCCGGACGGACCGGCCTCGCCGGCGCGCAGGAAAGTGGACCATGACCGACATCCGCGAGGACCTCACCACCCGCGCCGCCTACGTCTCGGACGCGTCGATCTACCGGCGGCTGCCCGAGGCGGTGGCCGAGCCGCGCAGCGTCGAGGAGGTCCGCGAGCTGCTGGCGCTGGCGAAGGAGCGGGGCTGGTCGGTGGTCTCCCGCGGCGGCGGCACCTCCGTGGCGGGCAACGCGATCGGCGACGGGCTGGTCATCGACACCTCCCGGCACTTCAACAGGATCCTGTCGATCGACCCCGAGGCGATGACCGCCACGATCGAGCCCGGGGTGATCTGCGACCAGCTGCGCTCCGCGGCGTCCGAGTTCGGCCTCACCTACGGACCCGACCCCTCGACGCACTCGCGGTGCACGATCGGCGGGATGGTCGCCAACAACGCCTGCGGCTCCCACTCCGTGGCGTGGGGCACGTCCGCGGACAACCTGGTCTCGCTGAAGGTCATGCTCGCCGACGGCCGGGTGGTGGAGCTGCACGAGGGCGGCACCTCCGAGCCGGGGATCGACCGGGCGCTGACCGGGATCCGGGACCGGCACCTGGCCATGCTGCGCACCGAGCTCGGCCAGTTCCCGCGCCAGGTCTCCGGGTACGGGCTGCACTACCTGCTCGGCGAGAAGGGCTTCGACGCCGCCAAGGCCTTCGCCGGCACGGAGGGCACCTGTGGGGTCATCACCGAGCTCACGGTCCGTCTGGTCCGCAGGCCCGCCCACACGGCCCTGGCCGTGCTGGGCTTCGAGGACGCGTTCGAGGCCGCCACGGCGGCGCCGAAGCTGCGCGTGCCCGGGGTGTACACCATCGAGGGCATGGGCGCGGACCTGCTCGACGCCCTGCGCACCCGGCAGGGCCAGGAGCACGCCGGCGGCGAGCTGCCCCGCGGCGGCGGCTGGCTCTACTGCGAGGTCGGCGCGGACACCCTCGAGGAGGCCGAGGCGGCCGCCCGCACCCTGCCGGGGCTCGTCCCGGAGAACGTCGTGGACTCCGTGATCGTCTCCGACGCGGGGCAGGCCCGCGCCCTGTGGCGGATCCGCGAGGCCGGCGCCGGGATCGTCACCCGCCTGCCCGACGGCGGGGAGGCCTGGCCGGGGTGGGAGGACTCCGCGGTGCCCCCGGCGCGCCTGGGCGAGTACCTGCGCGACCTCTACGACCTGCTGCACGAGCTGGGCCTCACCGGCATCCCCTTCGGGCACTTCGGGGAGGGCTGCGTGCACATCCGCATTTCCTTCGACCTCGGCACCGAGGAGGGGATGGCGACCTATCGCACGTTCATCGAGCGCGCCGCGCGGCTCGTGCACCGCTACGGCGGCTCGGTCTCCGGCGAGCACGGCGACGGCCGCGCCCGGTCCGAGCTGCTGGCCACGATCTACTCCCCCGAGGCCCTGGCCGCCTTCGCGGCGTTCAAGGCCGTCTTCGACCCGGACGGCGTCTTCAACCCCGGCGTGCTCGTGGACCCGGAGCCCATCGACCAGGGCGTGCGCCCCGGGCCCGGCGCCCGCACGTTCGAGCTGACGCCCGTGCACGCGTTCTCCCGCGACGGCGGCTCGTTCTCCAGCGCGGTCAACCGGTGCGTGGGCGTGGGCTCCTGCCGCTCCGACGTCGGCGCCATGTGCCCGTCCTTCCAGGCGACCCACGACGAGGTGCACTCGACCCGCGGCCGCGCCCGGTCCCTCGCCGAGATGCTGCGCGGGGAGTCCATCACGGACGGCTGGAAGTCGAAGGAGACCCTCGAGGCCCTCGACCTGTGCCTGTCCTGCAAGGCCTGCGCGTCCGAGTGCCCGGTCAACGTGGACATGGCGACGTACAAGGCCGAGTTCCTGCACCACCACTACCGGCACGGCCTGAGCTCCTTCCTGGGCCGGAACCGGCGGCCGATGGCCCACTTCACGATGGGCTGGATGCCGCTGCTGATGCGGATCGTGGAGAAGGTGCCCCTCTCCTTCCGGCTGATCAACCTCCTCGAGTCCCACCGCGGCGTCGAGGAGCTGACCAAGCGGCTCGGCGGGATCGAGCCGAGGCGGCGGATGATCACCTTCGCCGAGCAGCCGCTCACCCGGTGGTTCCGCGGCCGTCCCGCCGCGCGGTCCGGGGGCGGGCCCGCCGAGGCCCGACCGTCCGTGGTGCTGTGGCCGGACACGTTCACGAACTTCTCCGCCGACGCCCCCGGCCGGGCCGCCGTGGAGGTGCTCGAGGCCATGGGCTACCGGGTGCTGATGCCCATGGGCAACGTCTGCTGCGGGCTGACCTGGCACTCCACCGGGCAGCTGGAGATGACGCAGAAGGTGCTCCGCCAGACCCTGGACGTGATGGAGCCGCTGATCGAGGCCGGGTACCCGATCATCGGGCTCGAGCCCTCGTGCACGGTCATGCTCCAGGAGGAGATCACCGAGCTGCTCCCCGGCGACCCCCGGGCCCGGCGGGTCACCGAGCTGACGACGACGATCGGCGCGTTCGCGGCCCGCCACCTGGCCGAGGGCGGCGCGTGGCCGTTCCGGGAGCTGGCCACCGAGGCGGGCCCCGCCGGCGCCGTGTGCCAGGTCCACTGCCACCAGCAGTCCATGAGCGGCTACGGCCCGGAGCTGGAGGTCCTCGCGAAGCTGGGCGTGGACACTGCCGTGGTCGGCGGCGGGTGCTGCGGGCTCGCGGGCAACTGGGGCTTCGAGCCCGGCCACTACGAGGTCTCGCAGACCCTCGGCGAGCGGGAGCTGTTCCCCGCGATCCGCAGTGCGGCGGACGGGACGATCGTGCTCGCCGACGGCTTCTCGTGCCGCACCCAGATCGCCCAGGGCACGGGCGCGGACGGCGTCCACCTCGCCGAGGTGATGCGCGCGGCGCTGCCCCCGGCGGAGCCCGGCGAGCGGTAGCCCCGCCGGGAGCGGCCCCGGCCGGGGCGGGCGCCGCCTCCGGCAGCGGTGTCGGTGGCCCTGCCTAGAATGAAGCACCTGGGAGGGATCCCTTCCCGGGACGTGGCACGCCACGACGTCCGTCCGAGGAGGATATCCCCCCGTGTCTTCGCTCTCCCCCGCCCCCCGCCCCGTCCTGGGAGCCCTCGCCCTCGCCGCAGCCCTG
>NZ_PDDL01000012.1:0-57602 GCF_020833785.1 Kocuria sp. CCUG 69068 | reverse complement strand
ACCGGCCGGGACCTCGCCGGCCGCCCGTCCGGCCGGCTGCGCTCCCGGCGCGATCGAGCGCGCCAGCTGCGCGCCGGCGCGCCGGATGCGCGACTCGAGCGATCCGCCGGCCCAGTCCTCGGTGGCGGCGTAGACCCCCAGGGGCAGCACCAGCGCCTTGAAGTGGGTGAACAGGGGGCGCATGGCGGTGTCGAGCATCAGGGAGTGGCGTGCCGTGCCCCCGGTCGCGGCCACCAGCACGGGCACGTCCTCCAGCGCGGCGTCGTCGACGAGGTCGAAGAAGGACTTGAACAGCCCCGAGTAGGAGGCCTTGTACGTCGGGGTGGCCGCGATCAGGGCGTCCGCCCCGGCGACCGTGTCCAGGGCGGTCCGCAGCTCCGGACCGGGGAACCCGGTGAGCAGGTGGTCGGCGACGGCGTGGGCCAGCGGGCGCAGGTCCACGCGCTCGATCCGCACCGGCGTCTCGGCCAGTCCGTCCCGGGCGGCCTCGGCGAGCCGGTCGGCCAGCAGCGAGGTGGAGGAGGCGTCGGACATCCCCGCCGACACCACGGCCACGGTGAGCGGGCGCGCCGCGACGGGGTCCGGCGTCGTCGTCCCGGTGGGGTTCCGGACGCTCATCGGTGGGCCTTCTCCGTGGTCCGCCCCGTGGTCGGCTCCGCGGCCTGCGCGGCGCGGGCCCGCCCGGCGGGCGAGTCCTCGGCGCCGCCGGGCACCGGGTCCTGGCCGGCGCGGTGGCGTTCCAGCAGCGAGGCGTGGGTCGGGGCCTCCGGCACGTGGGCGGGCCTGAGCGCGGCGAACTCCTTGCGCAGCACCGGCACGACCTCCTCGCCCAGCAGGTCGAGCTGCTCCAGGACGGTCTTGAGCGGCAGGCCGGCGTGGTCCATCAGGAACAGCTGGCGCTGGTAGTCGCCCGCGTAGTCGCGGAACCCGAGGGTCTTCTCGATGACCTGCTGCGGGGAGCCGACGGTCAGCGGCGTCTGCGTGGTGAAGTCCTCCAGGGACGGCCCGTGCCCGTAGACGGGGGCGTTGTCGAAGTAGGGGCGGAACTCCCGCACGGCGTCCTGGGAGTTCCGGCGCATGAACACCTGGCCGCCGAGGCCCACGATGGCCTGGTCGGCCGAGCCGTGGCCGTAGTGCTCGAAGCGCGTCCGGTAGAACTCCACCATCCGTCGGGTGTGCTCGGCGGGCCAGAAGATGTTGTTGTGGAAGAACCCGTCGCCGTAGTAGGCGGCCTGCTCCGGAATCTCGGGGGAGCGGATCGAGCCGTGCCACACGAAGGGGGCCACGCCGTCGAGCGGGCGCGGGGTCGAGGTGAAACCCTGCAGGGCGCCGCGGAACCGGCCCTGCCAGTTGACCACGTCCTCCCGCCACAGCCGGTGGAGCAGGCTGTAGTGCTCGATCGCCAGCGGGATGCCCTGGCGGATGTCCTGGCCGAACCACGGATAGACCGGGCCGGTGTTGCCCCGCCCCATGGTGAGGTCCACGCGGCCGTCGGTCAGGTGCTGCAGGTAGGCGTAGTCCTCCGCGATGCGCACCGGGTCGGTGGTGGTGATCAGGGTGGTGGCCGTGGACAGCTGCAGCCGCTCGGTCTGCGCCGCGATGCTCGCCAGCAGGACGGGCGGGTTCCCCGGCGCCACGAACGGCGGGTTGTGGTGCTGGCCCGTGGCGAAGACGTCCAGGCCCACCTCCTCCGCCTTCTTCGCGATCTCGACGGTGGCCCTGATCCGCTCGTGCTCGGTGGGGGTGCGTCCCGTGGTGGGGTCCTCGGTGACGTCCCCGATGGTGAAGATGCCGAACTGCATGTGGTCCTCCTGCTCCGCGGCGGCGTCCGGCCGGACGGCCCGCCCTGTTCTTTCAAATTTGAACTACTACCGTAAAGCGGCGCCCGTCCCGGATTATTCCCGCCCCGGTCCGCCTAGGGTGGACGCATGCCCCTCCCCCACTTCCGTCCCACCGGCGCCGGCACCGCGGACCCGGGCGCCGTCGTCGCCGGCGAGCACTACCGCATCAGCGTGCTGAGCCCCGGGCTGCTGCGCCTGGAGTACAGTCCCGCCGGCCGCTTCGAGGACCGTCCGTCCGCGTTCGCCGTCGACCGCCGGTTCCCGGTGCCGGACTTCCGGGTGCGGCGCACGGCGGCCGGTCTGGAGCTGAGCACGGAGCGGATCCACCTCAGCTACGACGAGCGGGCCTTCAGCCCGACGGGACTGTCCGCGCAGATCCGCGGCGGCGTGACCAGCTACCACAGCGTGTGGCGCTACGGCGTCCCCGCCCCCACCCTGGGCGGGACCGCGCGCACCCTGGACGAGGCCGACGGCCCGATCCCGCTCGAGCCGGGCATCACGTCCCGCGAGGGCTTCGGGGTGATCGACGACTCCGCCTCGGTGCTGCTCACGGACGACGGCTGGTACGCGCCGCGCGCGCCCGAGGAGGGCGCCGTGGACCTCTACCTCTTCGGCTGGGGCCACGACCACCGGCAGGCGCTGCGCGACCTCTACGCCCTGTCCGGGCCGCAGCCCGTCCTGCCGCGCTGGGCGCTCGGCAACTGGTGGAGCCGGTACCACGCCTACGACGAGGCCGAGTACCGGGAGCTGGTCGCCGAGTTCGACCGGCGCCGCCTGCCGTTCTCCGTGCTGGTGGTGGACATGGACTGGCACCTCACGGACGAGCACGTGGAGCGCCGGCACGGCTCGGGCTGGACGGGCTACACCTGGAACCGGGAGCTGTTCCCGGACCCGCGGGCCTTCCTCGCGTGGGCGCACGAGCACGGCTACCGGGTCACGCTCAACCTGCACCCGGCCGACGGGGTGCGCTCCTTCGAGGACGCGCACCCCGCGATGCTCGAGGCCCTGGGTCGCGAGCCGGGCTCGGAGGAGCCCGTGGCCTTCGACGTCACCGACCGGGACTTCGTGGCCGCGTACTTCGAGGTCCTGCACCGCGGCCTGGAGGCCGACGGCGTGGACTTCTGGTGGGTCGACTGGCAGTCCGGGCCGCACTCGCGGCTGCCCGGGGTGGACCCCCTGTGGGTGCTCAACCACTACCACTTCCTGGACTCGGGCGCGGACGGGTCCCGCCCGCTGACGCTCTCCCGCTACGCCGGGCCCGGCAGCCACCGCTACCCGGTCGGCTTCTCCGGCGACACCGTCATCTCCTGGGCCTCGCTGGCGTTCCAGCCGTACTTCACGGCGACGGCGGCGAACATCGGCTTCGGCTGGTGGAGCCACGACATCGGCGGGCACGTCTTCGGCGCCCGCGACGACGAGCTGGCCACCCGCTGGCTGCAGTTCGGGGTGTTCTCCCCGATCCTGCGCCTGCACTCGGGCGACAACGACTTCATCGCCAAGGAGCCGTGGCGCTACCGCTCCCCATACGCGGAGGCCATGGAGCGCGGCCTCCGGCTGCGGCACCGGCTGGTCCCCTACCTGCACACCGCCAACCGGGCCGCCGCCGTGGAGGGCGTCCCCCTGGTCCGGCCCCTGTACCACGAGCACCCGGAGGCGGAGCAGGCCTACCGGTACGGCCACCAGTACCTGTTCGGGCCCGAGCTGATGGTCGCCCCGGTCACCTCCCCCGCGGACCCGGTGGTCACCCGCGCGGCCGTGCCGGTGTGGTTGCCGGAGGGGTCCTGGACGGACCTGTTCACGGGCACCGTCTACGACGGCGGGCGGGAGCTCGTGCTGCACCGGGGTCTCCACGACGTGCCCGTCCTGGCCCGCGCCGGCGCGATCGTGCCCCTCGCGGGGTCCGACGACGACGCCGCGCCGGGCCCCGGCAATCCCGGGGAGCTGGAGGTCCTGGTGGTCGCCGGCGCCTCGCACCGCACCGTCCTGGACGAGGACGACGACAGCGGCGACGGCCTCGACCCGGCCCGCTGGGCGCGCACCCCGCTCGCCCTCGACACCGCCGCCGGGGAGTTCACGGTCGGCCCGGCGCAGGGCCACCTCGGCTGCCTGCCGGCGGCGCGCACCTGGACCCTCACCTTCATCGGCCTCGAGGAGCCGGCCGAGCCGACCGTGACCGTGGACGGGAGGACCGTCCCGGTCCGCACCGCCCGGCGGGGGAACGGCGTGCGCGGGCACCGCACCTCGGTCACCGTCGAGGGGGTCGCCCCCGGGGCGCAGATCGTGGTGCGGTCGGCGGGACTGGGCGCCGTGGCCGCCCAGGATCCCGCGGACCGCGTCTTCGACCTGCTCAACGACGCCCAGATCGGCTACGAGGTCAAGCGGCGGGTGCACGAGGCCGTGCGGCGCGATCCCGTGGGGGCGCTCGGGCAGGCACCCGCCCTGGGCGTGGAGGGGCCGCTGCTCAGCGCGCTCACCGAGCTGGTGCTGGCGACGCGGACCTGACCCCTGGTCGCCGGAGGTCGACCCGTCGTGGCGTGCCCCGCGCCCCCGGCCGCCGCCCGCGGCGGAGAGCTCACCCGGGGCAGGGGCCGTCCTCGTCCAGGCCGAGCTCGACGACCAGGATGGGCAGCCTCAGCCGTTCCGCGGTGAAGGACACCACGCGGGCGTGCGGGATGCCCTTCTCCCGGACGAAGCGGCAGGCGACCAGTCCGTGGTCACGGTTCTGGCCGATCATCAGCACCCAGTTCCGGCCCGCGGCGTCCAGCGCGTGCGCCTGGCGCTCCAGGTCCCTTCCCGCCGGGTCCTTCTCGGTGCTGCGCCGGGCGAAACGGGCCGCGTAGGCCCTCATGTCCTCCTCGGTGCGCAGCAGCCCGGCGGCGACCCGCCGCGCGTCCTGGACCCTCAGCGCGGGCGCGATCTGCTCCTCGCGGATCTCGCCGGCACGGTCCCCGCCCTCCTCGTCGGCGGACCGGTGGGCGGCGTGGATGATGCGCTCGATCCGGCGCAGACGGGCGTCGTCCTGGTGCAGCCGGCGGTAGTCGGCGATCAGCGCCTCGAGCTCGGCGTCCAGGTGGCTCCGCTCGGGCTCCTCGGGCTCGCGGCCGTCGTGCGCCGGTCGTGATGGGGACAAGCCGGCCTCCTGGGCGCTGGACGGTGACGTTCCCACGTCAACGGCGACGGCCGCAGCGCCTATTCCGCCGGCCCCCGGGGGCGGTGCCGGGACCGCCGACGCGAGCGGGGTTGGCATCATGGGTGCATGAGTGAGATCAACGACCCCGCCCCGCGTTCCGTCGAGCTGACCCGCACCGCCACCGGCCACTACACCGCCCGCAACGCCGAGGGGGCCGAGATCGCCTTCGGCCGCGGTGAGGGCCTGCTGTCCCCCGTGGAGCTCCTGCTGGCCGCCGTCGCCGGGTGCTCGGCCATCGACGTGGACGTGGCGACCTCCCGCAGCTCGGAGCCCTCGGAGTTCCGCGTCGAGGCGACCGGACAGAAGATCCTCGAGGAGAACGGGGCGAACCGCCTGGAGGACCTGCACCTCTCCTTCCACCTCGCGTTCCCCGACGACGCCGCCGGCCGCAAGGCCGCCGGCATGGTCCAACGCCTCGTCACCCTGTCCCACGACAAGTACTGCACGGTCTCGCGGACGGTGGAGCACGGCACCGCCGTCGGCCACGACGTCAGCGTCGACATCGACGGTGCCGCGGGCGAGCCCCTGTAGCCGACCGCACGGGGTTCTGCACGGTCGGCCCCGGGCGGGGCAGGAGGACCGAGCCCCTGGTGTTCACCGGGCGGTCATGTGCCCGCCGTCCGGGCGGGTCAGGATGAGCACGCCTACACTGCGCTCAAGAGACCCTGACCGGAGAGGAACGGCCGATGCCCGACGGAAAACGGCAGTGGATGCCCGCCGACCAGTGGGCCGTGCGGGAGAACCTGCGGGAGTTCATCGACCACCTCACGCAGATGGGCTACACCGTGCCCCACGGGCACGAGGAGGACCCGGACCTCATCGACCCGGGGGGCTCGGCCGTGGAGACCTGGCGGGAGGACCACCCCTACGACGAGCTGATGAGCCGGGAGGAGTACGAGCTGGAGAAGTACAAGCTCCAGATCGAGCTGCTGAAGTTCCAGTACTGGGGCCAGGACCACGACCTCCAGCACGTCATCGTGTTCGAGGGCCGGGACGCCGCCGGCAAGGGCGGGACGATCAAGCGGTTCACCGAGTACCTCAACCCGCGCGCCGCCCGGGTCGTGGCCCTGACCAAGCCCTCGGACCGCGAGGCCGGGCAGTGGTACTTCCAGCGCTACATCCGCCACCTGCCCACCGCCGGGGAGATGGTGCTCTTCGACCGCTCCTGGTACAACCGGGCGGTGGTGGAACCCGTGATGGGCTTCTGCACCCCGCAGGACTACGCGTGGTTCATGGACCAGGCCCCGGTGTTCGAGAAGATGCTCGTGGACTCCGGCATCCACCTCACCAAGCTCTGGTTCTCCGTGACCCAGCAGGAGCAGCGGACCCGGTTCGCGATCCGTCAGATCGACCCCGTGCGCCGGTGGAAGCTGTCCCCGCAGGACCTCGCCTCCCTGGACCGGTGGGAGGACTACACCGAGGCGAAGGAGGAGATGTTCCTGCGCACGGACACCGACCACGCCCCGTGGACCACGGTGAAGTCCAACGACAAGAAGCGGGCGAGGATCAACGCGCTGCGCTTCTTCCTGGACCAGTTCGACTACGAGGACAAGGACCCGTCCGTGGTCCACCCGGCCGATCCGCTGATCGTGCGCCGCGGCCGCGACGCCGTCGGCGACTGAGCCCCGCGGCGTGGAGACGTGGCCGGCGCTGGTCGCCGGCATCGGCTCGGGCCTCGTCGGCGGGTTCTACCTGGCGTTCTCCCTGGTGGTGATGCCGGCGCTGCGGCGCCTCCCCGGCGGCGCGGCGGCCTCGGCGATGATCGCCGTCAACCGGGCCGCGGTGCGGGCGCCGTTCCTGGTCCTGTTCTTCGGCACCGCCCTGGCCTGTCTCGTCGTGGTCGGCACGAGCCTCTCCGCACCCGGCGGGCCGCTGCGCGTGCTGGGTGCGCTGGCCTCCCTGGCGGGCTGGGTCCTGACCGTGGCGGTCAACGTCCCGCTCAACGCCCGGCTGGCCCGCACCGATCGCCGGACCGTGGTGTGGTCCGCCTACGCGCGGCCGTGGACGCGGGCCAACCACCTCCGGGCGGGACTGTCCGTGCTCGGCGCCGTCGCCCTGCTGCTGCCCGTCCCCTGATCCGGGCCCCGGTCCGGCCGGGCCGCGGACCTCCTCCCGCCCGCGGACCGGGCCGGGCGGCCGCGTCCCTCCGCGCCGCCGCCCGGCCCGGGCGGTCAGCCGGTGTTGCGCAGGCCGGCGGCCACCCCGTTGATGGTGATGAGCAGGGCCCGCTGCAGGCCCTCGTCGACCTCCCGGCCCTCGGCGTCCTGCTCCCGGATCCGGCGGAGCAGCTCCACCTGCAGGTAGGAGATGGGGTCGAGGTACTGGTCCCGCACCTCGAGCGTCTGCTTCAGGGTGGGGTTGCCGTCCAGCAGCTCCGCCTGCCCGGTGAGCCGGGCGAGCTCGTCGAGGGTGAGCTCGTACTCGCGGCGGATCACCTCGAACACGTGCTGGAGCCGCTCGGGCACCAGGGCCCGGACGTAGTGGGCGGCGATCTCCAGGTCGGTCTTCGCCACGGTCATCTCCACGTTGGAGATCACGGAGCGGAAGAAGTGCCAGCGCTCCAGCATGGTGCGCAGGTCCCCCTCCATCCCCGCCTCGCGGGCGGCGCGCAGGCCCGAGCCCACCCCGAACCAGCCGGGCACGATCTGGCGGGACTGCGTCCAGCCGAAGACCCACGGGATGGCCCGCAGCCCGGACAGACCCTTGTCCGACGACGGGCGCTTGGCCGGGCGGGAGCCGATGTTCAGCGCGCCCAGCTGCTCCACCGGGGTGGCGGACAGGAAGTACTCCGGCAGGTCGGGGTCCTCGACCAGGCCCGTGTAGGAGGCGAAGGCGGCGTCGCTGACCACGTCCATGACCTCGCCCCACCGGTCCAGCTCCTCCTCGGTGGAGCGCGGGTCCTGGTGCAGCGCCGTGGCGCGCAGCACGGCGGCCAGGGACAGCTCGAGGTTCTCCCGGGCCAGGGCGGGGAGGGAGAACTTGTCGCTGATCACCTCGCCCTGCTCGGTGAACTTGATCTCGCCGGCGAGGACGCCGCTGGGCTGGGCGAGGATCGCGTCGTGGGTGGGGCCGCCGCCGCGGCCCACGGAGCCGCCGCGGCCGTGGAAGAGCCGCAGCCGCACGCCGTGCCGGGCGGCGACGTCGCGGAGCCGGCGCTCGGTCCGGTGGATCTCCCACCGGCTGGTCATCACCCCGGACTCCTTGTTGGAGTCGGAGTAGCCGAGCATGACCTCCTGGATGTTCCCGCGCGCCGCGACCACCCGCCGGTAGGCCGGGTCGGAGAGCAGCTCGTCGATGACCTCCGCGGAGCGGCGCAGCTCCCCGACGGTCTCCAGCAGCGGTGCGAAGCCGAGGGTGGCGCGGTCCTGCTCGCCGGTGAGGTCCACCAGCCCGGCCTCGCGGGCCAGGATCACGGGGGCCAGGATGTCGTCCGCGTCGCGGGTCATGGACACGATGTAGGTCTCGACGATCTCCTCGCCGTAGGTCTCCTGGGCCCGGGCGATCTCCCGGAAGACCGCGAACGTCCGGTCCGCGTCGCCGTCGAGGTGCACGGCGCCCGTGGACAGCCCCGGCGGGGCGAGCGGGCGGCGGCCGGCGAGCTCCCCGGCGAGCACCGCGGCGCGCGCGCCCCGGTCCATGTCCGCGTACGGCTGGTCCAGCTCGCCCAGCCGGTCGAGCAGCTGCCCCACGGCCTCGTGGTGGGCGTCGGCGTGCTCGCGGACGTCCAGGGTGGCCAGGCCCAGGCCGAAGCCGGCGATGGTGCGGGTCGCCGCGGCGAGGGAGCCGTCGGCGGCGAGCGCGCCCGCGTGGTGCCGCAGCGAGCGGGCCACCACGTCGAGGTCGGCCACGAGCTCGGCGGTGGTCCGGTAGTCCCGGCCCGGCTCGTGGACGGTCTCCTCCGCGAACCGGCGGCGGGTGTTGATCAGCTTGGCCTTGATGCAGGTGAGCTTGAGCCGGTACGGCTCCTGCGCGTTGAGCTCCAGGACCCGCGGGTCCAGGCCGGGCAGGTGGGCCACGTCCCGCTCCACGGACTCGCGCAGCTCGGGATCGACCTCGACGATGGCGGTGGAGGAGGACAGCCGGGAGACCAGCACGTCCAGGAAGCTCAGGGCGATGTCCACGGCGGCCTGCCCCTGCAGCTGGAGGACCCGGCGGGTCATCTCGGGGGTGACGTTGGGGTTGCCGTCCCGGTCCCCGCCGATCCAGGACCCGAAGCGCAGCGGCGGGGGGCCGGCCGGCAGGTGCACGTCGTGCTGCGAGAGCTGGTCCTCGAGGTCCGCGAGCAGCACGGGCATGGTCTCGGTGAGGACCTCCCGCAGGTAGTACAGGGCGTTGCGGGCCTCGTCGAGCGGGGTGGGGCGGTTCTGGCGCAGCTCGTCGGTCTGCCACAGGAGCTCGATCAGCTCGGCGAGGCGCCGGTCCTGGCTGCGGCGCGCGGCGGAGCCCTCGGCGGTCTCGCGGGCCAGGATGTCGGAGAGGTGCCGGATCTTGGTCAGCACGGAGCGCCGGGAGGCCTCGGTGGGGTGCGCGGTGAACACCGGCCGGACGTCCAGGCTGCCCACCGCCTCCCGCAGGGCGTCGGGACCGGCCTCGGCGGCGACGTCGGTGACCGCCGCGGCGAGCCACCCCTCGTCCTCCGGGCGGCGGCCGAGCACGCGCACGCGGTGCACCTGCTCGGCGGCGTTGGCCAGGTGGAAGTAGTGGGCGAAGGCCCGCACCAGGTCCGTCGCCCGGTCGAGGGGCAGGGAGCCGAGCAGGTCGCGGACCTGGCCCGCGGCGTCGTCGGCCCCGGAGGCCTTGGCGTCCTTCGCGTCCTTGGTGAGCCGGCGGACCTGCTCGACCAGCTCCAGCAGCTCCTCGCCGCGCTGACGGGCCAGGGTCTCCCCCAGCAGGGTCGTGATGCGGCGGACGTCCGCACGCAGCGGGGCGTCGATCACCTCGGCGCGGTGGCGGTCGGGGGCGGCGGTCCGGTCGTGCTGAGTCGTCATGTCGCGGCTGCTCCTGGCTGGTCGGTCGTCACGGGTGCGCGCACGACCGACGAGCGGTCGCGCCGTCGGTGCCTACCGTGCCAGCCTACCCCGGGTGATCCACGTCGCACGGGCCGCCCCGGGGAGGCCCCGCGTGGACCCTCTCCTGGAAACCCGTGCCGGCCGGGGCAGGGAGCGGTAGGTTCGGCGGTGAGCACACCTCGCGCGCGCCAGGAGGCACAGGCCATGAGCCAGCACCCGCACGGTCCCGGCGGCCCGCACCGTCCGGGCGGCGGGCCGCCCCCGCGGCTCCCCGGCGGACCGGGTCCCGGCACGGTCCCGCCCGGGCCGCCGATGACGGCCCGGCTGCGCCTGCTGCTGCGGCTCACCCTGCTCTCGTTCGCGGTCAACGTGGCGGACACGTTCGTGCAGGCGGTCGCGGGCCCCAGCGCCCAGCTCCCCGGTATGGAGGACCTGGTGCGGGTGCCGGGGCTCCCCGGCGCCGGGCTGTCCGCCGCGCTGGCGCTCCTCGGCGTGGTGCTGACGACGGCCCTCTACTCGCTGGTCTGGTTCCCGCTGCGCGAGCAGCTGCAGTGGGGCTGGATCCTCGGCATCGTCTTCTGCTCCCTGGCCGTGCTCGGCGACCTCTTCGACCTGGCGGTGTTCCTCCTGGGCGGGCACCTGCTGCCCGGGCTCAGCACCACCGTCCTGGTCGCGGTCAACGTCGTGTGGCTCGTCGTGGCCGGCCACCCCGGGGTGCGGGCGGCGCTGCGCTGACCGGATGAGGAGCGGCCCGGGCGGGACGCGGCCCGGGGGCGGTCAGGCGCCGGCGGTGACGGGTGGGGCGGCCGACCAGGGGAAGACGATCCAGTCGTCGGTGGCCTTCCACAGGTAGTCGGGCCGGATCACGGAGCGGGGCTTGCCGTAGATGACGGCGGAGCGCGCCTCCGCGCCCAGGCCGCGCAGCAGCTCCAGCACCAGGGCGAGGGTCCGCCCGGAGTCCGCCACGTCGTCGACGACGAGCAGCTTCCGGCCCGCGATGGACTCGGTGTCCAGCATCGGGGCGAGCAGCACGGGGTCCGGCAGGGTCTGGTGGACGTCGGTGTAGAACTCCACGTTGATCGCGTCCGAGAGCTTGACCCCCATCGCGTAGGACAGCGCACCGGCCGGGAGCAGACCGCCGCGGGCCACCGCGATGATGATGTCCGGCAGGAAACCGCTGTCCACGACGCTCTGGGCGAGCTCCTGGGTCGCTTCGCCGAAGCGTTCCCACGTGAGGATCTCCTTGCCCTCGAGCTCGAGGGCGTCCGCGTGATAGGCCATGCGCCTCAGGCTACCGGAGCCCCGGAGCGGGTGGAGCCGCGCGCCCGAAGGTAGTAAGTTCACTGATCGGATCGTTGTCCACCGGAGCCCCCCGCGGGGCTCCCCCCGCACCGGAGAGGACGCCATGCCCCAGCACCCGGCGCAGGGCCGCACCGCCCTGCTCGTCATCGACATGCAGAACTCGTACTTCGACTTCCCCGAGCTCGAGGAGCAGCGGGAGCCCGTGACGAAGAAGGTCAACGAGCTGATCCGGGCGGCCCGCGACGGCGGCTGCCCGATCGTGCTGATCCGCACCCAGCACGAGCGGGACGGCTCCACGTGGACCGTCAACATGCACGACGACGGGCAGGGCTTCGCGTTCCCCGGCACGGAGCAGTCCGAGTACGTGGCCGGTCTCGACACCGAGGGCGGGACGGGGCTGGTCAAGACCCGGGACAGCGCGTTCTTCGACACGGACCTCGCGGCCCGGCTGCGCAACCTGGGCGCCACCCACCTGATGCTCTGCGGGATCTCCACGCACAGCTGCGTGGCCCAGACCGCGATCGACGCGTTCGCCCACGACTTCCGGGCCGCGGTGGCCCGGGACGCCGTGGCCTCCGAGAACTCGGAGCTCTCCCGCGCGCTGCTGGCCTTCCTCGAGGACGAGATGCGCCAGGACATCCT
Organism: Kocuria sp. CCUG 69068; assembly: GCF_020833785.1. Taxonomy (NCBI): domain Bacteria; kingdom Bacillati; phylum Actinomycetota; class Actinomycetes; order Micrococcales; family Micrococcaceae; genus Kocuria; species Kocuria sp. CCUG 69068. The sequence goes on along the minus strand of NZ_PDDL01000012.1, from coordinate 45,618 downwards.
GCACCAGGACGAGGCCGTGGCCCGGCTGCGGAGCTGAGCGCACTCCCTCCTCCGGGCCCGTCATGACGTCGTGCGTCGGGCCCTCCCCCCTCCCGCTCCGTGGCGGCCCCGGCCCGGGCCCGGTGCCACAGGGTTTTCTCAAGTGCGCTTTTGCATATTCGCGCTATCAGCACCGCCGCTACTTGAGGAGACATCATGAGCACCTCCACCGGGCCCCGCGAACTGCTGCGGGACCCGCCACAGCACCCCCGCGGCCGCCGCACGGTCGCCGCCGCCGCCGCGCTCCTGCTCGGCGCCACCGGCATCAGCGCCTCGACCGCCGCCACCGAGGTCGTCCAGCGCAACCCGGGCGGCCTGACCGCCGTGGGACCCGTGAACACCGAGCACGGGTTCCCGGCCTGGTACGAGGACAGCAGCAAGGTCCGCACGGAACTGTGCCTGGACGGCGACAACCCGCTGTGCGCCTTCCCGCCGGGGGACGTCCCCGATCCGCTGAAGCCCATCTCCTTCCCGGACAACTTCCCCGGCGAGGCCTTCTACATGCTCGCCGGCTCCGAGGTCCAGATCCCCGGCGGCGGGGACGCGGTCCTCACCCTCGCCCTGGAGGCCGCCTTCGCCAACGAGAACCCGATCCCCGGGGACCAGGTCGTCTTCTCCCGCCAGCGCATCGACGTGGACGACGCCGCGCCCAACACCACCCTGACGTTCACGCACCCCTACGGCACCGTGACGGTCGACACCGACGAGCGGGGCCGCGGGCGCCTGGTGGAGGACGTCTCCCCGGCCGTCGGCAACTTCCAGACACCGCTCAAGGGGGACATCGGCCCCTTCCTGCAGTGGGACAGCGGGGCCCCCGAGGGCTACCTGGGCAACCCCGACGTGGAGCACACCGTGACGGGCAGCCCGCTCGGCACGAACTTCTTCGAGGTCACGACCTCGGACGGCGGCACCGCCCGCAACGACCAGTTCTCCGTGATGGGCAAGATCTCCACCAATACGGGGGTGCAGGCCGACCGGGCCGTCGTCGGCGGAGGCCACCTCGACGTCTTCGCCACCAGCCGCGGGGACCAGCTCGAGGTGGTCGGCCAGGACGGCGTGTTCAGCACCACGCCCATGGAGAAGGACGAGGGCGACTCGGAGCGCGCCTACGCCCGCATCGCGTACACGGGCGCCGCTCCGGCGACCGTGACGGTCCGGAACCTCGGGGACAAGCCCGTCAGCAGCGCCGAGGTCGCCGTCACCGACGTCTCGGTCGCCACGGCCGCGACCTACGACGGCACCGCGCTGACCGTCGAGGCGACGTCATCCTCCGGGACCGCCCCGGAGGTCGCCGGCTTCGGGGCGCTCGCCGCCACCGGCACCGCGAACGTCTACAAGGGCTCGTTCCCCACGCTCGCTCCCCCGGTCGAGGCCACGGTCTCCACCTCCGGGACGAGCCGGACCACCGTGCCCGTGGTCGTCACGGGCGGGGAGGCCTCCCCGGTCGGCGAGGACCCGATCGATCCCTCCCCGGACCCCGGTCCCGTCACGGAGGGCACCACCCCGGACAACCCCGACGTCGTGCAGCCCGCGGCCACCGCGGCCGTCGCGGCCCTGCCCGGCTCGGTGGCCCGGGGGATGGCCACGGAGCTGGACGGCAGCGGGTCCACGAACGCGGCCTCCTACGAGTGGACGCAGGTCAGCGGGCCGCAGGTGACGTTCAGCAGCAAGACCGTGGCCAAGCCGAAGGTGGTGGTGCCGTTCTTCACCACGGTCTCCGCCACGGCGCCCGCGGCCGCGGACCAGGACCCGGTCCTCCAGCTGGTGGTCAAGAACGCCGCCGGGGTCGCGAGCGCCCCCGCGACGATCACCCTGAAGAGCGACGACGTGGTGACCGTCGCGGCGGCCTCGCGCCACCGGGTCGGCAAGGAGCTGCGGCTCACCGGCACGGCGCTCGTGCCCGGTGCACCGTCCCTGCTGAACCCGGCGACCTCGGTGAACATCTACAACACGACCTCGGGCACGCCGGTCAAGGTCGGCTCCGCCCCGGTGGACTCGCTCGGCAACTGGGAGTACCGGGCCAAGCCCGGCCCGGGCCAGCGCATCTCGAGCGTGCTCGTGCAGTCCACGCGCGGCGGAGAGGCGAGGGGGGTGGTGGGCACCGGATGAGCATCTGAGACAGCGCTCCCTCCAGCCGGCCCGTGCTCCGACCCCCTCGGCGCACGGGCCGGCCCCTGGGTGCGCTCCCGCCCGGACGGGGCCGGCCGCCCGCAGGGACCGGCGGCCGAGGGGTCAGGGGGCGCAGCCGGGGCCGCACGGGCCGGCGCACCCGTCGCCGTCCTCGTCGTCACCGACGAGCACCGCCGCCGGGGTGCAGCAGGCGTCCCCCCGCCAGGCCTCCAGCCCCTCCTTCACGGCGAACCCGGCGATGACCAGGGCGGCCAGCGGGTCGGCCCAGGACCAGCCCAAGGTGCTGTTGAGCAGCAGTCCGACCAGCAGCACGGCCGAGAGGTAGCTGCAGATCAGGGTCTGCTTGGAGTCGGCCACCGCCGACGCGGAGCCCAGCTCCCGGCCGGTGCGCCGCTCGAACCAGGACAGCAGCGGCATGATCACCAGGCTCACGGCGGCCAGTCCGATGCCGACCGGGGAGTGCCCGGGCTCGGCGGCCCCGAGCAGGCTGCGCAGCGCATCGACGGTGACGAAGGCGGCCAGGCCGAAGAAGGAGAACGCGATCACCCGCAGGGCCACCTTCTCCCGGCGGTGCGGGTCGGGAGCGGCGAACTGCCAGGCGACCGCCGCCGCCGAGAGGACCTCGACGACGGAGTCCAGCCCGAAGCCGATCAGCGCGGCGGAGGAGGCGATGGTGCCGGCGGTCAGGGCGACCACGGCCTCGAGGACGTTGTAGGTGATGGTGCCGGCCACGATCAGGCGCACCCGCCGGTGCAGGACCGCCCGGCGTGCCGAGGTGAGGGGGCCCGGTCCCAGAGTGCGGGAGCTCATGCGCAGGTGCATCCGGCCGGGGAGCAGCAGGTGGGGTCCACGGTCACCACCAGCTCCAGCAGGTCCCCCAGCGCCGGGCCGAGGCGGGGATCGGCCAGCCGGTACCAGGTGCTGCGCCCCTCGGCGGAGGCCGTCACCAGCCCGCATCCGCGCAGGCAGGCGAGCTGGTTGGACATCACCTGCTTGGACACGCCCAGGGCCCGCGCCAGCTCCGAGGGACGGCCCGGGGCGTCGCGCAGGGCCAGCAGGATCTGGAGGCGCGTCTCGTCGGAGAGGGCGGCACCCAGCCGGGACAGCGCCGAGGTGTGGGTGGGGGCGACGGAGGACATGCCCTCACGGTACACGCATCCGTGTACTCACGGCAGGCGGGTCAGGCGCTCCCGGGGTGCTCGTCCTCGGGGGGCTCCCCCTCGGGGTGCTCCTCCTCCGGCAGCTCGACCTCCGGGTCCTCTGCCTCCAGGTCCTCGGCCTCGGAGCCGGCGGGCATGTTCTCGAGGGCACCCGCCATCTCGAGGAAGTCGCCGCACTCGAACGGTGTCCTCGCAGGTGCCCACCCGGTGGGGGCGTTGAGGAACGAGGAGCGGTCCAGGGAGAGGATGCCGAGGACGACCTCCGCGATGATCCTCCCGCCGACGGGGCCCAGCGTCCTGCCGCCGAGCAGCTCCGCCTCCTTCAGGATGTAGTACCAGAGCGGTGCCCGGCCCTTCCAGCCGGGGTCCGTGAGCCCGAGCCTGTCATTGGGGATCGGTGCCACACCCATGGCCTTGGCGACGTCCTGGCCGGCCGGCAGGCCGAGCCGCTTGCCCCGCACCAGGTTCCGGTGGGCCAGGGAGAGGATGGCGCCGTCGACGTGCTGCACCACGGTCGGCGGGAGCTCGTTGAGCGGGAGCGCCAGCTTGGTGTCGATCAGCCGCGTCATGTTGCGGTCGTCCGGCTCGCTCATCCCGGGGACGTCGAAGAAGTAGTTCCAGTCGGCCCGTGCGATGGTCGGCAGCGGGCGGGACCCGCGGAGGTCGTTCGCGGGGTGCCCGAAGAAGGGAATGGTGACCGCGTCGTGCATCTCGTACTCGGCGCGGATCATGCTGTGGCCGAACCGGTAGGCGGCCACCGAGTACTCGATGGGCATCATGGGCCGGGTGGGATTGCCGGGTCTGTAGAACTTGCAGTCCACCCCGGTCGGTCCGCCCCTGCGCGGCTTGAGCATGCCGGCCACCAGACCCCTGCCCACCATGCGGGGCAGGAAGTCGTGCACGATCAGCCACTGGTAGTGCCACCGGGTCATCTGCTGCGCCTGCTGGAACGTCATGCCCTCGTCCACGAACCTGTTGTGCAGCTGCAGGAAGGTGAGGTGGAACTGGGCGACGATCAGGTTCTCGTCGTTGCGGTGGTCCCCGATGATCGCGGTGCCGTCCGCGTTGCGCGGCAGGTCCGGGAAACCGTCGTGGTTCCGCCCGATGCGCATCCGGCGCCGATCGGCCGGGTCGTAGAGCTGGGGGTCGGCGGCCGGCCCCCTGCCGTAGACGGAGCCCAGCTCGAAGAAGGGGGTGTCGAAGTTGGTGAGTCCCTTCGGGTCCAGGTCCTGCTGCGGCATGGGCGTCTTGTCGAGCGTCATGTCGTGGTCGATGAACTGCCCCAGATAGGCGTAGCCGGCAGGAATGTCCGGGTTGTCGAACCCGTCGTTGCTCAGCGAGACGTCGGCCAGCGGCGGGGTGCGGTCGACCATCTGCTGCGCGAGGTCCGCCAGCAGGTCGTCGCTCGGGGCGAAGGCCGGGAGCTTCTTGAACATGACCCCGAAGCGTCCCTCCTTGGTCCGCCCCGCGGTGACCGCGATGTCGGAGCCCCGCGGCGCCCCCGTACCGTGGCCCGACCGGGTCGCGCTCAGCACGCGAGCCGCAGCGGGAGCCGTGGGCGCGGGGACTTTGGGTGTGGGCGCCTTGGGCGCGGCATGGGCCTGCCCCGTGACCGGCAGCGCGGCCAGGCCGGCCATCACGCCGGTGAGGACGCCTCTGCGCGAGACGCCCTCCGCCACCGTCTCCTCCGGCACGCGGATCCTCTTCGTGGTTTTCATCGGACGCCCTTCTCCCCCAGTTGGTGCATGTGCAAACAGACAACGGTGCGGGTCTTGGAAATACCTTGCGGATGCCCCGTTCATGACATGGAGGAGCGGGCCCGGGACGAGGGGAGTGGCGAGTCCCGGGCCCGCTGGTGCGGTTGCCGTCGAGCGGCGGCGGGCTCAGGGCCGGGGCAGCAGGACCGTGGCTTCCAGGTCCTCTGCGGGAACGGTGCCGAAGTGCCGGGAGTCGACCGACACGCCCCGGTTGTCGCCCATGACGAAGACGTGTCCGTCGGGGACGGTGACCGGGCCGAAGTAGGTGCCGTCGATCCGGCTGTGGTCGACGAACGGCTCGTCGACCGTCCTGCCGTCGACGACGAGGAGGGAGTCCTCGATCGCCACGGTCTGTCCGCCGGTGGCCACCACCCGCTTCACGGTCATGCTGCCGTCGTCGGGGTGGGGGAAGACGACCGCGGTGCCCGCGGACACCGCGGCGGGATCGGGATCGGGCTTCAGCAGCAGCGCCACGCTCTTCTGCCCCATGGTGGGCTCCATGCTGTCCGAGGCGACGACCACGGGTTCGATCAACCAGACCCGGGTGGCCAGGACCAGGGCCAGGCCCAGCAGCACCGCCCAGACCGTCCGCGGCCCGATGGGCCGGTGACGTGTCCGGTCCGGCTTCTGCCGGGTCGGGACGGGGGCCGGTCTCAGCTGCACCATGTCAGCTCATCCTCTCTTCTCGGGACAGCGGGTCCGCTGCGCCCGTGCGGCTGGTACGACAGGTCCACGTCATCTGCCGGCACGCGGACCCTTGGTCTGCGACTTCTTCCCGGACTTCTTGGTGGGCGTGGGCGACGGCGAAGGCGACATGGACGGCGACGGCGAGGCGGACGGCGACGGCGACGGCGAGACGGACGGCGACGACGTGGCCGACGGCGAGACTGACGGCGTGGGCGAGGCCGACGGCGAGGGGGAAGGGGTGGCGCTGCTCGTTCCCGCCGGCACCGCCGGTGCCGCCGTCATCGGATCGTTGGGGTCCGGGTCCGCCGACTCGCCGACCTGGTACTGCGCCATCATGTCGTGGTCCTCGTGGACGAGGTTGTGGCAGTGCACCATGTACCGGCCCTTGTGGGGTCCGAACTTCATGAGCAGCCGGACGGTCTCCCCCTCGCCCACGTAGACGGTGTCCTTCGGCCCCTTCTCGTAGGCGAACGGAGCCCGGCCGTTGCGTCCGATGATCTTGAAGTCGATGAGGTGGATGTGCATGGGGTGGAACCACCCGCCCGAGGAGTTCTCGAACTCCCAGATCTCCGTGGCCCCCAGCTCGACCTCCGCCATCACCTTGCGGTAGTTGCTGGCGATCACGTCCGCCCACGTCTCCCCGTCGATCGTCCAGGTGCTGTCGTCGCGCTTCACCCGGAAGTGTCGTCTCCTCGTCGACTGGCTCTCCTGCAGATCCATCACCTCGCTGCCGACGAGAGCGGTGGGAATCCGGTTCCAGGTGGGGTCGGACGTGTCCACGGGCTCGTCCACGACGTCGAAGGCCATGATCTTGTTCGTGAAGTCGTAGTCGACGTTGTTGTCGTTGGACAGGTTCTGCAGTTCGATCCGCTGTCCCGTCCTGTACTTGCTGAAGTCGACCAGGAACTCGTAGCGCTCGGCGCCGGCGTGCCGGTACTCGCGAACAGGCTGGGCGGTGGGCATCAGCCCGCCGTCCGTGGCGACCATGACGAGCGGGTCCCCCGTGCTGAGCCTGGGCCGGAAGGACCGGGAGATGCAGCAGTTGAGGAAACGGAACCGGTAGACCCGCTTCTGCACCTTCATGACGGGCCAGGGCCTGCCGTTCACGAGGATGACGTCCCCCCACAGCCCCGACCGGCTGTTGTCGTCGTAGCCGAGGGCTCCGTTGGCGGCGAACATCGCGTCGGAGACGGTGAGTGCGACGTCGTACTTCCCCCGCGGCAGGAGCCGCTCCGAGTTGGCGTCGTGCATGTGGTACTGCCCCGCCAGCCCCGAATAGGCGTTGAGCGCGGTGTGGTGGACCCCGTGGTCGTGGTACCACAGGGTCCTGCCGCCTTGGAAGTTCGGGTACTTGTACGTCTTCTGGAACCCCGGGCGCGTGATGTCGCTGGCATAGCCGTCGTACTGGGGCAGCGACGCGGAACCGTGCAGGTGGGTGGACGTGTCCAGGCTGTGACCGTCCAGGGCGTGCTGGCGCGGCAGCTTGTTGACCACGGTCAGCTCGACCTTCGTGCCCTGGTAGACGTCGATCGTAGGGCCCGGGAAGATGCCGTTGTAGCCGAGAATGGGCGTCAGGAGACCCGCCTTCGGCAGGATCTGGGCCGAGGCGGCCTGCTCCGTGACCGTGTAGTACTCGATGGGCTTCCCGTCGACGGGATCGATCGTGGGCCGGCCGAGCGGGTCGTCAGCAGCGAGAACGGGCGCCTGGGCGAACTCGGTCCGGAACGGCCTGGGCATCAGGGAGTCGGCGAGCGCGCTCGCCGACTTGGCGTTGACCGCTGTCGTCGGCACGCCCAGAGCCGCCCCTGTGACTCCCAGCCCGCCCAGCAGCAGGACGTTTCTTCTCGAGACGGCCATGATGTTGCTCCCCCTTGGATCGGGACCGTTGCGCTCCGCGCGGTCCCGCGTTCTGGTCATGACATGTGGTGGAACGACCGGGTCGTTCCGTGCGGTCAGCGTCCTCTGCCGCCGCTGTGGTGTTCGGTACCCATCGAGAGGCGCACGTCGCCGGCTCCGGCGAGAGTCAGTTCGAGGGCTTTGTCGGGCACCTCGAAGACCAGCTCCGCCTGCACGGTCTCGTTCTGCGCGAGCGGAGCCTCGGACGGCGACGCCCAGACCACCTGCGACGTGCGGCCCCCGAGCCGTTCCACCACGTAGTCGTCGGCGTCGAAGTCCAGACCTTCGGACTCCATCGCGGTGAGCTCCAGCAGGACGATCACCAGGTGGGCGCCGCTCGGAACGTCTCCGCTGAGCTCCGCCGGCACGTCCCGTCCCTCCTGGGCGACGAACTGCGTGTACGGCATGACCCCGTTGAGACGCGCGAGCCCTCCGGGCACGGACCCGGAGGCTCCGAGCATGGTGCCCGGCTCCTTCTCCGCGGAGAGGGCACCGTGCGCCAGCACCAGAAGGACCGCCAGCAGGAACAGCGCCGGCGGCATCCAGCGGTGGCGTCCCCGCCGGGCCGGCGGGGTGTCGACGACGGCTGTTGATTCCTGAGTGGTCATGACCCCACGGTCGGCACGGAACCTTGGAGAAACGTTGCGGTGCGGACCGATCACCTCCGCACGTCGTCAGCTCGGGGGACAGTCGCCCCGTGTTCATGACGTTCCATGTCGCAGATCGGTGCCGGTGAAGGCTGCGGTCGGGCCCGTCCGGCCCTCGGGGCGGGCTGCTTCCAGGCGGTCGAGGCCCGGACTCCCGGGGGCCGGCGCCCTGTGCGCCGGTCGTTTCCTTTGGCACACCCCTCAGATGGGGGGTGCCCCACCCCCCATCCGGTGCTGTTGGCCGAGGGGGGCCGCCCGCCACAGTGGAGGCACTTCGGGGGGAGTGATCACGATGGATGTTTCTACTGTCGACGTTCGAACCGCAGCCGGTGCCACGGGGGCCAGGCTGTCGGTGCAGGTCATCGGTCCGTTGGTGGTCCGGTGCGGGAGCCGGACCCTGACGTCCAAGGAGCTGGGGGGTCCCCGGCAGCGGCGGATCCTCGAGATCCTCCTCCTGCACCTGGGGACACGGGTGTCGAAGCAACGACTCGTCGATCTGCTGTGGGGGGACGACGCACCCGCGGCGGCTTCCGCGAACCTGGAGAGCTACGTCAGCGTTCTGCGCCGGCACCTCCAGCCCGGGCAGGGCAGGAACGGTCCGCTGAGGACCACGAACGGCGGCTACGTCATCGACGCCGCCCTGGTGGATCTGGACCTGCCCCGCTTCGAGCGACTGCTGGAGACTGCGATGCGCTCCTCCGCCCGCGAGGCGGATCTGCTGCTGCACCGAGCGCTGGGCATGGCCTCGGGCTCCCTGCTGGAGGACGAGCAGGACTGCGAGTGGATCGAGTCCCAGCGCAGCGCCTTCGCGGCTCGAGTGACCGAGGCCCGTGTACTGCTGGCCGAGGCAGACCTCGAGCTGGGCCGCTGCGAGGAAGCCGTGGCCCAGGCACGGAAGGTGGTCGCGGCCGACCCGTTGAACGAACGAGCCTGGACCGTGCTCGTGCTCGGGCTCGAAGGGGCTGGGCGCTCGGTCGAGGGCCTGCAGGCCTACGAGCAGTGCCGGTGGACCCTGGACCAGGAGCTGGGATGCGCTCCGTCCGGGGTGCTGCAGTTGGCCTACACCCGCATGCTGCAGGCCACGGCCGCGACCGGCGACGAGCTGGGCCAGGCCCTGACGGCCCTGCTGGTGCTCCACAGCCGGGCCGGCGACCCCGACTGGGTCCCTGGCGCCCGCGTCCCGCTCGCCCGGCAGGAGGCGGTCTCGGTGCTCCAGGCCTTCCTGGGCCGCAGCCTGAGCACGGCCGCATAGGGGGTGGAGGCATGAGCTGGTGCAGCCGACGGCGTTCACGAACCGAATGTCCCCTTGTCAACCCCCAAACAGATGACACCCGCCCGCTTGGTGTCCATGATTTGCAATCGGCATACTACCCACACGTAGTACAGGGGTTGCCGGGGGGCTGGTCCGAGATGGACGCTGACATTGCGGAGGGGCGCGCGGCGCGCACCTCGATCCTGGTGGTGGACGACCACACCACGTTCGCGGAGCTGCTGACCGGCGCGCTGGGCCAGGAGCCGGACCTGTGCAGCGTCGGCGTGGCCGACGACGTCGAGTCGAGCGTCCGCCTGTGCGCGGCGCTGCGGCCCGATGTGGTGGTCATGGACTACCACCTCGCCGGCGGCAACGGGGTGACCGCCTCCGCCCGGATCCTCCGGGACCGGCCGGGGACACGGATCGTCATGCTCACCGGTGACCCCACCCAGCACGTGCTGGAGGCCGCCGCGAGCACCGGGATCTGCGCGTTCCTGCCGAAGGACGGCTCGCTCGCGACCCTGCTGGAGACCATCCGCAGCGCCCGCTGCGGCACGATGGCGGTCCACCCCTCACTGCTCGCGACCACGGATCCGGCCCGCCGGCCGGACCCCGGGGTGCCGGCGCTCACCCGGCGCGAGCTGCAGGTCCTGCGCCTGATGGCCGAGGGGCACAGCGTGGGCGCGAACGCACGACTGCTGAACATCACCCCGAACACCTGCCGCGGCTACGTGAAGACGATCCTCGTCAAGCTGGGGGCCCACTCCCAGCTGGAGGCGGTCGCCGTGGCCTCGAGGCTCGGCCTGCTGACGGTCCGGTCATGAGACGCCTGCTCTCGCACGTGGGCCGCGCCGACCCGGGGGCTGCGGTCGTCTTCGACGACTGGCCGCTGCCCCCGCCGGCCCCGCCGACCGACCGGTCCGAGGTGCGGGCCGCCGTTCGCAGGTTCCTGCTCACGGGACTCGTGGTGCTGCTCGTCGCCGCCGTGCCCACCACCTGGTGGATCCGGGCCGTCGCCGAGGAGCACGCCGTGCAGCACGTCCTGCGCGTCACCCAGCGGCTGGCCACCCACGCCGTGGCGCCCCTGATCACCGACGACCTGCTCGCGGGCGACGCGGCCGCCACGGCCCAGCTGGACGTGCGGATGCAGCCCTGGCTCGACGACGGGACCATCCACCGGATCAAGATCTGGGACGAGGAGGGCACGATCGTCTACTCCGACGAGCACGCCCTCGTGGGGCAGAACTACGGCCCGCCCCCGTGGGACGAGGACCTCGTGGCCCGGGGCGAGGGGGTCGCCACCATCGAGCACCAGCAGGCGGCGGAGAACTCCCACGAGTCCGGCGCGGGGCAGCTGGTCGAGGTCTACGTGGGGTTCGTCCCCGCCGGCGGCGAGCAGCTGGTCCTCGAGGCGTACTACGACGACTCGATCGTGCGGGACGAGCAGAGCTCGGTGCTCATGGGCATGGCGCCGGCGCTGCTGCTGACCCTGGCGCTGTTCCAGCTGGCGCAGCTCGCCCCGGCGGTGGGTCTGGCCCGCCGGATCCAGGACCACCGGACGGCCCGCGCACAGCTGCTCCAGCACGCCGTGGACGCCGCCGAGCTGGAGCGGGTGCGGGTCGCCCGGGACCTGCACGACGACGTGATCCAGGACCTGGCCGGCCTGTCCTACTCCCTGGAGGCCCAGGAGATGACGGCTGACGTCCCGGAGCAGCGCAGCGCGCTGGGCCGGTCCCGGACGATCCTGCAGGGCAGCCTCCACACCCTGCGCGGGATCACCACCGCCCTGTACTCCCCGGACCTGCTCACCCTGGGACTGCCGAAGGCCCTGGCCCGGCTCGCGGACCCGCTGGCCCAGCGGGGGATCGACACGTCCGTGCAGATCGGTCCCGCGGTGTTCCTCACCCCGGAGCAGGAGGGCATGTTCCTGAAGGTGGCGCGGGAGGCGTTCGCGAACATCTCCAAGCACGCCCACGCGTCCACGGTGAGCCTGCGGCTCGGCGTGGAGCACGGCGCCACGGTGCTGACGATCAGCGACGACGGCACCGGCTTCGACGGCTCCCGGGGCTCCCCCGAGGGCCATCTGGGCCTGCGGATCATGCGGGACATCGCCGACGCCGCGGGGGCCACGCTCGAGGTCCGGTCGCAGCGGGGCGTCGGGACCACGGTGCTGGTCACCCTGCCCCACGACGCGGTCACGACGCGGCTCTGAGCGGCCCGCCCGGGGGTCCGGCCGCCGGGGCGCGGGGCTACGCGGCGGTGCCCGCGGGCAGGTCGGCGGTCATGTCCTCGACGTAGCGGCGCACCTCGGTGCCGAAGAGCTCGATGCTGCGCCGCATCCGGGCGTGGTCCAGGGTGCCCACCGCGTACTTGAGGTCGAAGCGCGAGGCGCCGAGCGCCGCCGAGGACCGGACGATCTTGCGGGCGACCGTCTCCGGGGAGCCCACGAAGTAGGCGCCCTCCGGTCCGCACATCGCGTCGAACTCCGCGCGGGTCAGCGGGCCCCAGCCGCGCTCCCTGCCGATCCGGGCGTGCGTGTACGCCTGGTGCGGGAAGAACTCCTCGCGGGCCTGCTCGTCGGTCTCCGCGACGTAGCCCGGGGAGTGGAAGGCCACCGGCTGCGGCTCCTTCTCGAAGTGCTCGAGGGCCTGGCGGTAGTAGTCGGCGAAGGGCGCGAAGGCCGAGGGGCTGCCGCCGATGATCGCGAAGATGACGGGCAGCCCGTAGTGGGCGGCGCGGACCACCGAGTTGGGCGAGCCACCCACGGCGATCCACGTGCGCAGCGCGCCGGCCTCGGTCTTGGGGTAGACCTCCAAGCCCTGGATGGGCGCGCGCAGCCGGCCCTGCCAGTCGATCCGGCCCTCGGTGCGGAGCCGGTCGAACAGCTGCAGCTTCTCCTCGAACAGCGCCTCGTACTCGTCCAGCGGGTAGCCGAACAGCGGGAAGGACTCGGTGAAGGAGCCGCGGCCCAGGATGACGTCGGCGCGGCCGGAGGAGAGGGCGTCCACGGTGGCGAAGCGCTGGTAGACCCGCACCGGGTCGTCGGAGCTGAGCACGGTCACCGCGGAGCCCAGGCGGATCCGCTCCGTGACCGTGGCGATGCCGGCGAGCACCGTCTCGGGCGAGGAGACCGCGAAGTCCTCCCGGTGGTGCTCGCCGATGCCGAAGAAGTCCAGTCCCACCTGGTCGGCCAGCACCGCCTCGGCCACGACGTTGCGGATCACCTGAGCCCCGCCGAGCATCCGCCCGTCCGGCCCGGGGTAGAGGTCGCCGAAGGTGTTCAGGCCGAGCTGGATGGTCATGCGGGGCTCCTCGTCGCAGATTTTGTGGATACATCCATAAAAGTCGTCGGCGGGCCGGCTTATTCCGGTGCCACTGCGGCCGGGGTCCGGCTCAGCGGATGAGCCACTCCCAGGCGGTGTGCTTCTCGGGGCCGGGGACGCCGCTGACGATCCACGCGATGTCGTCCGTGGAGAGCGGGAACGGGGGCTCCCCCTCCTGGTCGGCGGGCTCCAGCTCGTCCACGTGCTCGAGGCTCCACAGCTCGGCGAACACCTGGGTGGGGCCGCGCCGGTCCACCAGCCGCTCGCGGACCTCCTCGGCGAGCTCGTCCAGGTGGTCCTGCAGGAACCCGGCGAGCTCCGCCGCGAACCCCTCCGCCCCCTCCTCCGCGGGGTCGATCTCCCACGTCTGCCGCACGACCGCTAGGACCTCGTCGTCGCCCAGGGGGGCGCCGTCCCGGCGGGGGTCGGGCGCCCCGGCCGGGACCGGCTCACCGGCGGCGACGGCCAGGAAGCGCTCCTGGAGGACGAACAGCGCGGCGACGGTCATCAGGTCGCGCACCCGCCGGCCGACGGCGTCGTCGTCGTCCGGCCCGGCGGCCGCGCCGTCGACACCCCCGCCGGCGAGGCCCTCCCAGGCGTGGCGCACCCAGGCGCGGACGCGGTCGGGCTCGCCCGAGCGGATCGAGGACGGGCGGATCGAGGACGGGCGCCACCCGGCCGTGGCCGCCCGCCACCGGTCGTCCAGGGCGGGGTCCCCCGGCACGACGGGCTCGGAGGGGCCGGGGCGGTCGGCGGGCGGGTGGCTGAACACGGTGCGGCTCCTGGGTCGGACGGACGTGGCGCGGGACGCGCGGTCCGGACCCAGCCTAGGACGTGTCCCGACAAGCCCCGGGCCCAGTCCGGAGCGGACGGGGCCCGGGGCCTCGGTGACAGGTCAGCGGCCGGTCAGCAACAGCGCGGCGTCACGGCTCGGGGTGCACCACCATGGCGGAGCCGCCGTAGCCGCGCTCGGTCTCGGCCGCCGCCTCGAAGCGGCCGTCGCCGAGGATCCGGATGGCGGAGGCGTTGCCGATCCAGCGGCGCGGGGGCGGGACCAGCTCGTGACCCAGATCGCTCAGCTGACGGCCGACCTCGGACTCGGCCAGGCCGAGGTCCACCTCCTCGGCCCCGTTGCGGGAGCTCAGCCGGGGCGCGGCCACGGCGTCGACGAGGTCGAGGTCCCGGTCGATGTGCCCGGTGAGGATCTGCGCCACCGTGGTGATGATCGTGGCGCCGCCGGGGGTGCCCACCGACATCCACGGCTCCCCGTCCCGGAGCACGATCGTGGGGCTCATCGACGAGCGGGGCCGCTTGCCCGGGCCGGGCAGGTTCGGGTCCGGCACGCCCTCGGTGACGGGCGCGAAGTTGAAGTCGGTCAGCTCGTTGTTGAGCAGGAACCCGTGGTCCGGGACCGTGATCCCGGAGCCGCCGGTCTGCTCGATGGTGAGGGTGTAGGAGACCACGTCGCCCCACCGGTCGGCCACGTTGAGGTGGGTGGTCGAGACGCCGCCGACGGGCTCGGGCTGACGGGCCCCGGCCGTCCCGCACGCGGCGTAGTCCCCGTCCGGCTCGCCGAAGGGGATGGGCCGCTCCTGGGCCGCGGCGGGGTCGAAGAGGCAGGCGCGCTCGTCGGCGAACTCCTGGCTGGTGAGCTCCTCGACGGGCACGCCCTGCACGTCCCCGATCCACCGGTTGCGGTCGGCGAAGGCGGTCCCCGTGGCCTCCGAGAAGCGGTGCAGGTACTGGGTCCCGGAGACTTCGCCGAGGGCCGTCCCGGTGCGCTCGTCGTAGGCCTCCAGGAGGTTCAGGGTCTCGGCCACCGTGATGCCGCCGGAGCTGGGCAGCCCCATGCCGTAGACCTCCAGGCCGCGGTACTCGGTGGAGACCGGGTCCTTGAGCAGGGCCTCGTAGGATCCCAGGTCCTCGAGGGTCATCTCCCCGGGGAGCACCTCCACGCCCTCGGCGGTGGCGGGCTCCCGGCTCGCGTCGACGACCGCCGCCCCGATCGACCCGTCGTAGAAGGCGCCGGTGCCCTCGTGCCGGATGGTGCGGTAGGTGCGGGCGAGGTCGGGGTTGCGGAACACGGTGCCGACCGCGGGCGCCTCGCCGTCGCGCAGGAACAGCTCCGCGGTCTCGGGGAACCTCCCGAAGCGCTCGGCGTTCTGGGCGGTCTGCTCCTGGAAGTTCTCGTCCACCACGAAGCCGCGGGCGGCGATCCGCTCCGCGGGCCGCAGCAGCCGGTGCAGGTCCATCGTGCCGAACTCCTCGGCCGCGGTCTCCCACGTGGCCAGGGTGCCGGGCACGCCCACGGACTTCCCGGAGCTGACCACGGTGGCGAAGTCGAGGGGCTCGCCGTCCTCGCCCAGGAACTCGTCCTCCGTGAACGTGGCCGGGGCCGTCTCGCGCCCGTCGATCGTGCGGACCTCGCCGGTCTCCGCGCTGTAGTGCACGAAGAACCCGCCGCCGCCGATGCCCGCGGAGTACGGCTCGGTGACGCCCAGGGCCGCGGCCGCGGCCACGGCGGCGTCAGCGGCGTTGCCGCCCCGCTCGAGCACGTCGATGCCGACCTGGCTCGCGAGCGGGTCCACGGAGGAGACCGCGCCGCCGCCGCCGGTCATGACGGGGACCTTGGGCAGCTCGGCGGTGACGGGCGAGCCCCGGCCCCCGTGCTGCCGGTCGTCGTGCGCAACGGCCGCGGAGCCGCCGAGAACGGTGCCGGAGACGCCGAGCGCTCCGGCCAGACCCAGTGCGAGGTACCTCAGGGATGCGCGCATGGGCTCAGCCTCGCACCGGCGCCTCGTTCCCACCAGGGGCGACGCCTACATTTCGACCGGTGGCGCCGGGGTGCCCAGGCCCGGCGAGGACGCGATCACCCTGCGCACCACCGTCTCGGCGTCCGTCGAGGGGTTCCCGAAGCGGTGCATCGTCACGGACACGGCCTGCTCCGCGAGCAGCGGGAGCATCTCCACACGGGAGGCGCCGACCACCGGCCCGGTGAGCAGCGCGACCTCGGGCCGCTCGGCGAGCGCCTCGGCCAGGCCCGGCGCGGTGCCCACCACCCGGATCCGTCCGGCCCCGCTCGGATCGGACCAGTCGGCGGCGACGCGGGCGAAGGCCTCGTCACCGCAGGGGTCCAGCACCGAGCGGAAGAGCTCCTGCACCTGCGCGGGGACCTCCCCCGCGGGGACGAGGACCACGCGGGCGCCGGAGCGCACCGCGGCGAGCCCCACCCGGATCACGTCCGTGAGCGGGGCGTCCTCGGCCGCGCGCACGACGACGTCGCGCGGGCGGTAGCGGAACAGGTTGGCCTCGGACTGCAGGCCGGTGGGGTCGTGGGCGCGGCCGAACTCCCGGTCCCACCACGCCTGGTCCTGCTCGGCGCAGGCGGTCAGCCAGGCGGCGTCCGGCTCGGGCACGAGGGGGCGGAGCTCCGCGAGGTGGCGGGCGACGGACGCGGAGAGCTCGGTGCCGGCCTGCTCGGCCGGGACCTCCCCGAAAGGGGCCTTCTGCCACGAGCCGAGCTGGACCAGGTAGTTCGGTCCTCCGGCCTTGGCGCCCAGGCCCACCGAGGACCGCTTCCAGCCGCCGAAGGGCTGGCGCTGGACGATCGCCCCGGTGATGCCGCGGTTGACGTAGAGGTTGCCCGCCGCGACGAGCTCCACCCACGTGCTGACCTCGTCGGGGTCCAGGGAGTGCAGCCCGGCGGTCAGCCCGTACTCGACCGCGTTCTGCAGCTCGATCGCCTCCTGCAGGTCCGCGGCCTCCATCAGCCCCAGGACGGGGCCGAAGCACTCGGTGCGGTGGAAGAAGGAGCCGGGGGCCACCCCCGTTCTGATCCCGGGCCGCCACAGCCGCCCGGTGTCGTCGAGCTGCCGCGGCTCGAGCAGCCACTGCTCCCCCGGGTCGAGGCGGGTCAGGGCGCGGTGCAGCTTCTCGCCGGGCTCGGCGATCACCGGGCCCACCGAGGCCTGCAGGTTCTGCGGCCAGTCCACGACCATCGAGGACGCGGCGTCCAGCAGCTGCCGGCGGAACCGCTCGGACCGCGCCACGCTGCCCACGAGGATCCCGAGGGAGGCCGCCGAGCACTTCTGCCCGGCGTGGCCGAACGCGCTGGTCACGAGGTCCCACACGGCCCGGTCCCGGTCCGCGCTGGGCGTGACGACCAGGGCGTTCTTGCCCGAGGTCTCCGCGGTCATCGGCCGCCCCGCCCGCCAGGACTGGAAGAGCCGTGCCGTCTCGTAGGCGCCGGTGAGGACGATGCGGTCCACCCCGGGGTGGGAGACGAGGGCCTGCCCCACCTCCCCCTCCACGGAGTCGACGAGCTGGAGCACGTCCCGCGGCACGCCGGTCTCCCACAGCGCCTCGACCACGGCGGCCGAGCAGCGCCGTGCCTCCGGGGCGGGCTTGTGCAGCACGGCGGCGCCGGCGGCCAGGGCCGCGACCGTGGAGCCGGTGGGGATCGCCAGCGGGAAGTTCCACGGCGGGGTGACCAGCACGAGCCGGTCCGGGACGAACCGGGCGCCGTCCACGGTCTCGAGCTCGAGGGCGCGGCGGGCGTACCAGCGGCAGAAGTCGATCGCCTCCGAGACCTCCGGGTCCGACTGGCCCAGGGTCTTGCCCGCCTCCGCGCCGGCCACCGCCAGCAGGTGCCCGCGGCGGGCGGCCAGGACGTCGGCCGCCCGGTTGAGGATCTCCGCCCGCTCGCGGGCGCCGCGGCCGTGCCATCCCTCGGCGGCGTCCCGTCCCGTGCGCACGAGCCGCTCGACGTCCTGCGCGCCGACGGGGTCGGGCACGGCCAGGGCCTCGTACCAGGACCGGTCCGGAATCCGGGCCGCGATCCCGTCCGCCCACGCCTGGTTCGCGGGGACCGAGACGTCGGTGTCCGGCTCGTTGCGGAAGGGCTCCTCCAGCGGCAGGTGCGCGGACCCGGCGCCGGGCGCGGTGCGGTCCTGGGCGCGGGCGGGGGCCGGGGCGGTGTCCTGCCGCGGGTCCAGCGCCTCGAGGGCGGCCCGGAAGCGCTGCTCCTCCCGCGCGAAGACCTCGTTGTCCGGGGCCAGCTCGAAGATCCCGGACATGAAGTTCTCGTGCGAGGCGTTCTCCTCGAGCCGGCGCACGAGGTAGGACACGGCCACGTCGAACTCGGCCGGGCGCACGGCGGGCACGTAGAGCAGCAGCTGCCCGACGTCGGCGCTCACGGCCCTCGCCTGCTCGACCGCCATGCCCTGGAGCATCTCGAACTCGATCCGCTCCGTCACGCCGCGGCGCTCGGCGAGCAGGTGGGCGAAGGCGATGTCGAAGAGGTTGTGCCCGGCCACCCCCAGCCGCAGCCCCGTCATCCGGCCGGGCACGAACAGCCAGTCGAGGACCCGCTTGTAGTTGGTGTCGGTCTCCTGCTTGCTGCTCCACGTGGCCAGGGGCCAGCCGTGGAGCTCGGCGTCCACGCGCTCCATGGGGAGGTTCGCGCCCTTCACGAGCCGCACCTTGATCCCCGCGCCCCCGGCCTCGACCCGCGCGGCGGACCACACCGAGAGCCGCCGCACCACCGCGAGCGCGTCCGGCAGGTAGGCCTGGACCACGATCCCCGCCTCGAGACCCCGCAGCTCCGGGTGCTCCAGGAGACGGGTGAACACCTCGGTGGTCAGGTGCAGGTCGGAGTAGACCTCCATGTCGAGGTTGATGAACTTGCTCCCGGCCGGGGCCTGGGCGGCGGCCCGGTAGACGGGCAGCAGCCGCTCGACGACCTTCGCCACGGTCCCCTCGAAGCCCCAGTGGGAGAGCTGCGGGACCACGGAGGAGACCTTGACGGACACGTAGTCGACGTCGTCCCGGTCCAGCAGCGCCGCGGCGTCGGCGAGGTGCTTGTCCGCCTCCTCCACGCCGAGGACCTCCTCGCCCAGCAGGTTGATGTTGAGCCGGTGGCCCTGGGCCGTCAGCTTCTTCACGGCCTGCCCGAACGGCCGGGGGCGGGCGTCGACGATCATGTGGCCCACGAGCTGGCGGAGCCGGGTGCGGGCGGCGGGGACGACCACCTGCGGCGCCGAGGCCGAGAGCGCGGCCCCGAGCCGGATCTGGGCGCGGTCCGCCGCGGACATGGTGCGGGGCACGATCTCGGCGAGCGCGTGCAGGGCGCGCCCGGCGGCCCGCACGTCCTCGGTGCGCACCACCCGGTCCACGAAGCCGACGGTGAACTCGAGCCCGTGCGGGTCCTGGAGGACGGTGGCGAGCCGGTCGGCGGCGCCGTCGCGGTGCCGGCGGCCCTCGGCGGCGCGCACGAGCCACTCGCGGACCAGGGCGACGGCCTCGTCGGCCAGGGCGCGGGAGTCGGGGACGGACGGGGCGTCGGCGGTCATGGCGGCACTCTCCTGGAGGCTCCGCCCGGCAGCGGTGCCGAGGCACTCCCCCGGCCGCCGGCCGCGTCCACCGGGCGTCACGGTGGCCGGTGAGTCCACGCTACGGCCGGAGCGGCCGGGGCGGAAGAGCCCTAACCGCCCGCCTGCCGCAGGATGTCCGTGGCGAGCCGGCCCAGGACGGCCTTGTGCGGGGCGAGCATGGCGTACCAGTAGGCCCGGCCGGCCGGGCCCGCGGGGCGGAACACCGTGGTCTGGCGGTAGACGAGAGTGCCGTCGGGTCCCGGTTCCAGGCAGATGTCCAGCCAGGCGTCCCCCGGCATCCGCACGACGGACCGCAGCCGCAGCCGCCGCGGCGGCTCGAGGGCCTCGACCGTCCACCAGTCCAGGCGCTCCCCGGCCGCCAGGCGGTCCGGGTGCTCGCGGTGGCGCAGCCGCCCGGGCGGGAGGTTCAGCCGGTTGGCCGTGGCGCGGGCGGCCCAGAGGCGGTCGGTGCTGTACCAGCCGCGCTCGCCGCCGATGCCCTCGACGACCGCCCAGACCGCGTCCCGGTCCGCCGTGGTGGTGCGCTCCACGGTGTCGACGTAGAAACCCCGCGTCTGTGCCATGCCCCTATCCAAGCACGCGCTCCGGGCCCGGACGAGAGGCCGGGCCCGCGGGTCTCAGGCCGGGCGGATCCCGAACCGTGCGAGGTGCTCCAGCAGGCCGTCGGTGGCCTCGAGCCCCGGCAGCTCCTCCGGGGCCACCCAGCGCACGGCGTCGGCGTCGTCGCCGGGGCGCAGCACACCGCCGAGGTAGGTCGCGGCGACGTCGTGCACCTCGTACACGAGATCCGGTCCCCCGGGGACGTGCACCACCCCCAGCTCGCGCTCCGCGCGGACCCGGGCGCCGGTCTCCTCGAAGGCCTCCCGGACGGCGGCCTCGGCCACGGTCTCGCCCGGCTCCAGCTTCCCGCCCGGCACGCTCCAGCGCCCGCGCTGGGGCTCCCGGGCCCGGCGGACCAGCAGCAGCCGGCCGTCCTCCCCGACGACCACCGCCGCGGCGGCCCGGACGATGCGCATGCCCCGAGCCTACCGACGGCCCGGGCCGGGCGGCCCCGGGCGGGGCCCGGACCGGACTGCCCCGGGCCCGGTGCGGGTCCGGACTGCCCCGGCGGGGGCGCGAGTAGAGTGCGAGTGCCGCCCGGCACACCGCCGATCCACCGGAAGGGCCACCCGTGACCGACTCCGTCCTGTCCCGCCTGCACGACCCCGCCCGGAAGGGCTTCGCCAGCGACAACCACGCGGGCGTCCACCCCGAGGTGCTCCAGGCCCTGGCGACCGCCAACGGCGGGCACGTGGGGGCCTACGGCGCGGACCCCTACACCGAGGCGCTGCAGGACGTGGTCCGCCGGCACTTCGGCGAGCAGGCGGAGTGCTATCCCCTGTTCAACGGCACGGGGGCGAACGTCGTGGCGCTCGCGGCGATGACCGACCGCTGGGACGCCGCGATCTGCACCGCCACGGCCCACGCGCACGTGGACGAGTGCGGCGCCCCCGAGAAGGTCGCGGGCGTGAAGATGCTGGCGGTGCCCACCCCGGACGGGAAGCTCACCCCGGAGCTGATCGACCGGGAGGCGCACGGCTTCGGCTTCGAGCACCACGCCCAGCCCCGCGTCGTCACCGTCACCCAGTCCACCGAGCTCGGCACGGTCTACACGCCCGAGGAGCTGCGGGCGGTCTGCGAGCACGCGCACGGCCTGGGCCTGACGGTCCACCTGGACGGCGCCCGCCTCGCCAACGCCGCCGCGGCCCTGGACGTCCCGCTGCGGGCGCTGACCACCGACGCGGGCGTGGACGTGGTCTCGTGGGGCGGGACCAAGAACGGTCTGATGGGCGCGGAGGCCGTCGTGGTGCTCACCCCGGACGCCGTGCGCCAGCCCCGGTTCGTGCGCAAGCTCTCGACCCAGCTGGCCTCGAAGATGCGCTTCGTGTCCGCGCAGCTGCTGGCCCTGCACACGGGGGACCTGTGGCTCGAGGCGGCCCGCCGCGCCAATGCGATGGCCGGGCGGCTGGCGGCCGGGATCGCGGAGGTCCCCGGCGCCCGGGTGACGCAGACCCCCCAGGCCAACGCGGTCTTCGCGGTGCTCCCGGCCGGGAGCACCGCCCGGCTGCAGGAGCGCTGGCCGTTCTACGTGTGGGACCCGGCCGTCGGCGAGGTCCGCCTGATGTGCTCGTGGGACACCACCGAGGAGGACGTGGACGGGTTCGTGGCGGCGCTGCGGGAGGACCTGGTCGCCGCCGCCCGCTGACCGGGCGCCGCTCGCGCGACCGCGGGGTGCCGCCGCCCGGGCTCCTGGGAAACGGCGCAGGTCCCGCGGCACGGGCCCGGCGCGTCAGGCGATCCCGGTGATGATGTCGTCCACGACCCGCTCCGCCCACCGGTCGACCCGCTCGGGACTCTGCCCGCGCAGGGGGCCGTGGACCACGAGCTCCGCGAAGCCGTGCACGGCGCTCCAGCAGGCCCACTCCGCGCCGTCCCGCCGCTCGCGCGAGAGCACGCCTGCCTCGACCATGCCGTCCAGCTCCTCCACCAGCAGCGCGAACGGCGGCGGCAGGCGGTCGTGGGGGTCGTGGAGCACGTCGCCCGGCCCGCCGCCCGGTCCGAAGAAGGCCGTCGCGAACCACCCCGGCTCGGCCACGGCGAAGGCGATGTAGCCGAGCCCCACCCCGCGGAGCCGGAGCCGCGCCCGGTCCTGCGGATCGAGGTCCCCCGCCACGGGCATCCGCGCCCGCATCCGCTCGGCCATCCGGTCCTGGATCTCGTGCGCGACCGCCGCCAGGAGGGCCTGCCGGTCGGCGAAGTGCCGGTACGCGGCGTTCGGCGAGACGCCCGCCTGACGGGTGACGTCACGCAGCCCCAGGGCCGCCGCACCGCGGGCCCGCGTCGCGGCGAGGCCGGCGTCGACCAGGGCTCTGCGGAGATCACCGTGGTGGTAGGAATCCCGTGTGCGCGGCACCCTTGACCTCTCTTTCCATCGATGTGTACGGTGTACACACTCTACTGGTCCACGGTGCCGTGGGACGACGGCGCACCCTCTGGGCACGGACGGAGGAGTCACGGCATGCGGACCCTGGTCATCACCGAGAACGTCACTCTCGACGGCGCGATCGAGATGCTCGACGCGCGGTCGTTCGGGTCCGGGGTCGACTGCGCCGCCCACCAGCCGGCCTGAGGCCGGACCGAGGAGGATCTGCCATGACCAGCACAGGACGGCCCCGTGTCGTCGACCAGGAGACCTGGCAGCGGGAGCTCGACGCGCTGCGCGTCCGGGAGAAGGCCGCCACCCGGGAGCTGGACGCGATCGCGGCGCAGCGCCGCCGGCTGCCCATGGTGGAGCTGCCGGACTACACGCTGGAGGGCGAGGACGGGCCGGTCCGTCTCGTCGACGTCTTCGCCGGGAGGCGGCAGCTCATCACCTACCACCACATGTGGTTCCCCGGCGAGACCTGGCAGTGCGGAGGGTGCACGAGCTTCACCTCGCAGTTCACCCGCCTGGACTTCCTCGACCACTACGACGCCCGGTTCGTGGTCGTCACCCAGGGCCCGATCGACGAGGCCCTCGCCTACCGCCGCCGCGTCGGCAACCGCATGACCTGGTACTCGACCGCCGGCAGCCCGTTCGGCGCCGACGTCGGAGCTCCTCCGAGCGGCGGCTTCGCCCTGAACGTGTTCTTCCGGGACGGGGACACCGTCCACCGCACCTGGCACAGCAGCGGCCGCGGTGTCGAACAGATCAGCCACACCTTCCCGCTCATCGACCTGCTGCCCTGGGGGCGCCAGGAGGAGTGGCAGGACTCCCCCGAAGGCTGGCCGCAGTCGCCCACCTTCAACGGATGGCTCGGCTCCGAGGAGGTCGCCGCCCTCTACGGCGAGGAACCCGTGAACCGCCCTGCCGCCCCCGCCGACTGACCACTGGGTCACACCGGGGTGACGTAGGCCCCGGCGATCCCCCCGTCCACCAGGAACGTGGCGGCGTTGACGAACGAGGCGTCGTCGCTGGCCAGGAACGCGACCGCCGCGGCGATCTCCTCCGGCTCCGCGAACCGCCCGGCCGGCACGTGCACGAGCCGGCGCTGGGCCTGCTCGGGGTCCGCGGCGAACAGCTCCTGCAGCAGCGGCGTGTTGACCGGGCCCGGGCACAGCGCGTTGACCCGGATCCCCTCCCGGGCGAACTGCACGCCCAGCTCCCGGCTCATCGAGAGCACGCCGCCCTTCGAGGCGCTGTAGGAGATCTGCGAGGTGGCCGCGCCCATGACGGCCACGAAGGACGCGGTGTTGATGATCGAGCCCCTCCCCTGCTCGCGCATGTACGGGATGGCGTGCTTGCAGCAGTGGAAGACGCTGGTGAGGTTGACCTCCTGCACCCTGCGCCACGCGTCGATCCCGGTGTCCAGGATGGAGCCGTCGTCGGTCGGGTTGATCCCGGCGTTGTTGAAGGCGACGTCCACCGACCCGTAGGCCTCGTAGGTCGCCGCGTAGAGCGCGATCACGTCGGCCTCGTCCGCCACGTCGGTGCGCACGAACAGCCCCCCGACCTCCTCGGCGGCCGCCTCCCCGGCCGCGGGGTTCAGGTCCGCGACGACGACGTGCGCGCCCTCGGCGGCGAGGCGGCGGGCCGCGGCGAGACCGATGCCGCTGGCCCCTCCCGTGATGACGGCGCTGCGGCCGACCAGACGGCGGGCGTTGACCTCCATGGGTCCTCCTTCGGTGGTGGGGGTTCGGTGGTGGGGGTTCGGTGGTGGGGGTTCCCCCGGGACGGGTGGTGGAACGGCGGCGTCAGTCGGTGGCCAGGAACACGTTCTTGGTCTCGGTGAACGCCTGCGGGGCGTCCGGGCCGAGCTCCCGGCCGAAGCCGGACTGCTTGAAGCCGCCGAAGGGCGTCCAGTAGCGCACCGAGGCGTGCGAGTTGACGGAGAGGTTCCCGGCCTCGACGGCGCGGGACACCCGCAGCGCGCGGCCGACGTCCCGGGTCCAGATCGACCCGGAGAGCCCGTACTCGGTGTCGTTGGCGATCCGCACGGCGTCCGCCTCGTCCTCGAACGGCACCACGGCGAGCACGGGGCCGAAGATCTCCTCCCGGAACACCCGGGAGTCCGGGGACGGGGTGAGCACCGTCGGCGGGAACCACCAGCCGGGGCCCTCGGGGGCGGTCCCGCGAAAGGCGACCCGGGCGTCGTCGTCGGCGAGGAAGCCGGCCACGGAGTCCCGGTGCGCGGCGGAGACCAGCGGGCCCATCCGCGTGCCCTCGTCCCACGGGTCCCCGCAGGCGAAGTCCCGCACGGCGGGCTCCAGCAGCTCCAGGAATCTCTCCAGCACGGAGCGCTGGACCAGCACGCGGGAGCGGGCGCAGCAGTCCTGGCCCGCGTTGTCGAGGGCGCCGGCGGGGGCGGACGCGGCGGCCTGCTCCAGGTCGGCGTCCGCGAAGACGATGTTGGAGTTCTTCCCGCCCAGCTCGAGGGTCAGGCGCTTGACCTGCTCCGCGCAGCCGGCCATGATCCGCCGGCCCACCTCGGTGGAGCCGGTGAACACGACCTTGCGGACGGCGGGGTGGGTCACGAAGCGCTCCCCCACCACCGAGCCCCTGCCCGGCAGTACGGTGAGCACGCCCTCGGGCAGACCCGCCTCCAGCGCCAGCTCCCCGAGCCGGATCGCGGTCAGCGGGGTGAGCTCGGCCGGCTTGAGCACCACCGTGTTGCCGGCGGCGAGCGCCGGGGCGAAGCCCCACGCGGCGATCGGCATGGGGAAGTTCCAGGGCACGATCACGCCCACCACGCCCAGGGGCTCGTGGAAAGTGAGGTTGACCCCGCCCTGGACGGGGATCTGCCGCCCCGAGAGCCGCTCGGGCGCCCCGGAGTAGTAGGTCAGCACGTCCCGGACGTTGCCCGCCTCCCAGCGGGCGTTGCCGATGGTGTGCCCCGCGTTGCGGACCTCCAGGGCCGCGAGGTGCTCGAGGTCGGCGTCCACCGCGTCGGCGAAGCGGCGCAGCAGCCGGGCGCGGTCGGCGGGGGCGACGGTCCGCCAGGTCTCGAAGGCCCGCCGGGCCCGTTCGATCGCCGCGTCCGTCTGCTCCAGGGAGGTCAGCTCGACGGTGCCGACGACCTCCTCCGTGGCGGGGTCGATGATCTGCGTGGTGGTCATGGGATGCGGGTGTCCTCTCGCTGTGGAGCGTGCTCTGCCCGGCCGGTCCCCCCGGGGCTGTCGTGCCGGGCGCTGTGCTGCCGGGCGCGGTCCTGCGCGTAGCCGTGGGCCACACGGACGAACCCCTCGAAGAGCCGGGAGTCCTTCCGGTTCTCCTCGGGGTGGAACTGCACGCCGAGCGTCCAGCCGCCCTCGGTGGTCTCCACGGCCTCGACCGTCCCGTCCTCGGCGCGGGCGGTCACCACCAGGCCCTCGGCCACCGTCTCCAGGGCCTGGTGGTGGTAGCACGGGGACCACGCCGTCTCGCCCAGCAGCTCGCGGCAGCGACTGCCCGGCTCGGTGGCGAACTCGACCTCGCCGTACCGGCCCGGTCCGGGCTGGTAGCGCGCGGCGTTCGCGTTGACGTCCGGCAGGTGCTGGATCAGCGTGCCGCCGAGCGCCACGTTGAGGATCTGGGCGCCGCGGCAGATCGCGAACAGGGGCACCCCGCGCTCCAGGGCCGCCCGGGTCAGGGCGAGGTCGTGCTCGTCGCGGGAGGGCTGGGACGAGGTCAGCTCGTGCCGGTCGGCGCCGTAGAACCGCGGGTCCACGTCCACGCCGCCGATGACGACCAGCCCGTCCACGAGCTCGAGCACCCCCGGGTCCGTGCCCACCGGGGGCAGCAGCAGGGGCGTGCCCCCGGCCGCCGCGACGGCCTCCACATAGGCGCCCGGGACGATCGCCGCCACGGAGCTCCAGACCCCCCAGGAGCCCTCCTGGTAGTAGGTGGTCAGCCCGATCCGCGGCCGGTACCCGGGCCTGCCCGGCTCAGAGGCGCTCGAAGCCACGGCGCAGCTCCCAGTCGGTGACGGCGGCCTCGAAGGCCGCCAGCTCCACGTCGGCGTAGTGCACGTAGTGCTCGACGACGTCCTCGCCGAACAGCTCCCGTGCGAGCTCCGAGCCGTCCAGCAGGTCCCGGGCCTCGCGCATGGTGGAGGGCACCACGGGGGCGTCGGACTCGTAGGCGTTGCCCTCGGTCATCGGCTCCAGCTCGAGCTCCTGCTCCACGCCGTGCAGCCCGGAGGCGAGCATCGCGGCCAGCGCCAGGTACGGGTTCACGTCCCCGCCGGGGAGGCGGTTCTCCATCCGGGCGGACTGCCCGCTGCCCACGAGGCGCACGGCGCAGGACCGGTTGTCCACGCCCCAGGCCACCGAGGTGGGGGCGAAGCTGCCCTCGACGAAGCGCTTGTACGAGTTGATGGTGGGGGCGTAGAACAGGGTGAACTCGCGCATGGTCCGCAGCACCCCGGCGATGAAGTGCTCGTAGGTGCGGGACCGGGCGTTCCGCTCGCGGTCCCAGAAGACCAGTTCGCCGTCCGGTCCGCGCAGGGACATGTGGATGTGGCAGGAGCTGCCCTCGCGCTCGTTGGGCTTGGCCATGAAGGTGATGGACTTCCCCTGCTGGTGGGCGATCTGCTTCGACGCCAGCTTGTAGACCACGTGGTTGTCCGCGGTGACCATGCCCTCGTCGTAGCGGAACGCGATCTCGTGCTGGCCCAGGTTGCACTCGCCCTTCGCGGACTCCACGGTCAGCCCGGCCGCGTACATGGCGTTGCGGATCTCCCGCAGCAGCGGCTCGACCCGCTGGGAGCCCAGCACGGAGTAGTCCACGTTGTACTGGTTGGCCGGGACCAGGTTCCGGTAGCCGGCGTCCCAGGCGTCCTCGTAGCTCGTGTTGTAGACGCAGAACTCCAGCTCGGTGCCGGTGACCATGGTGAAGCCCATGTCCCGGGCGCGGTCGAGCTGGCGGCGCAGCATGGACCGCGGGGACATCGGGATGGGCTGCCCGCCGTGGCCGGTGAGGTCGCACTGGATGAGGACCTGGCCGGGGTTGTGCGGCATCAGCCGGATCGTGTCGAGATCACAAGCGAACTCCATGTCCCCGTACCCGGAGGACCAGCTGCTGATCGAGTACCCGCCCACGGTGTTCATCTCCGTGTCCACGGCCAGCAGGTAGTTGCAGCCCTCGGCGCCCTCGTCGAGCACCGAGTCGAGGAAGAACTGCGCGTGGTTGAGCTTGCCCTGGAGCCGGCCCTGCATGTCGGTGAAGGCCAGGACCACGGTGTCCACGAGCCCGTCGGCCACGTGCTGCCGCAGCTGCTCGACGGTGAGCATCCGGTCGTTGCGCGGGTGCTGAGGAGTCTGGGTCATGGGTCCGGTCCTTCGTCGCTGGAATCGCTGGGAACGCTGGGGTGCTGGGGTCGCTGGGCAGGGAGTCGGGCGGGACGGGGTCAGTGCAGGTCCGCCTCGGCGGTGCGGATCTGCGCGAACTCCTCCTCGGGGGCGTGGCCCACGAGGCGGTGGCGGCTGTAGAACCAGTAGTAGGCGAGGAAGACGACGAACACGAGCGCGGTGATGGACGCGGCGAGCACGTCGACCAGGAACGTGGCGACCACGGCCACGAGCGCCAGCACCAGGGCGATGCCGGTGGTGACCACGCCGCCCGGGGTGCGGTAGCCGCGCGGGAGGTCCGGCTCGCGCAGCCGCAGAACGATGTGGGAGAGGTTCAGCAGCACGTAGGAGACGGTGGCGCCGAAGACCGCGATGTTGATGAGCAGTCCGCCGTCGCCCGTCACGGCCGCGAGCACGAAGCCCACGGTGCCGGGCACGATGAGGGCGACCCACGGGGTCCGGCGCCTGCCGGTCAGCGAGAGGAACCGGGGCAGGTACCCCGCCCGGGAGAGCGCGAACAGCTGCCGGGAGTAGGCGAACATGATGGAGAAGAAGCTCGCGACCAGCCCGGCCAGGCCCGCGTAGTTGACGATGTTCGCCATCGCGCTGTCCGCCCCGGCGACCGTGCGGATGGCCTCCGGCAGCGGGTTGTCCGAGGTGCTCATCGCCTCCGACCCGGCCGCGCCGGGCACCAGGACCAGCATGAGCGCGCCCGAGACCAGCAGGAAGGCCATGGCCACGATGATCCCGCGCGGCATGTCCCGGCGGGGGTCGGCGGTCTCCTCGGCGGCCAGCGGCACGCCCTCGATCGCCAGGAAGAACCAGATCCCGTAGACCAGGGCCGCCATCGCCCCCGCGTAGCCCATGGGCAGGAACGCGCTCGCCCCCGCGGCGTCGTTCGGGACGATGTCGAAGAGGTTGGCGGCGTCGAAGTGCGGCACGAGCGCGACGACGGTCACCCCCAGCGCGAGGACCGCGACCACGGTGATCCCGAACATCAGCTTGAGCGCCTCGCCCACCCCGTACATGTGGATGCCCATGAACACCAGGTAGGTCACGAGGTACACGGGCCAGGAGTTGGTGATCCCGAACAGGCCCAGCGCCTCGATGTAGCCGCCGATGAACGTGGCGATCGCCGCCGGGGCCACGGCGTACTCGATGAGCACGGCCATCCCGGTGGCGAAGCCGCCGAGGGGGCCGAGCGCCCGGCGGGCGAAGCCGTACCCGGCGCCCGCCGTGGGGAGGGTGGAGGAGAGCTCGGCGAGGCCGAAGACCATGCAGGTGTACATGAGGCCCATGAGCACGAAGGCGATGAGCAGCCCACCCCACCCGCCCTCGGAGAGCCCGATGTTCCAGCCGGAGAAGTCCCCGGAGATGACGTAGGCGATGCCCAGGCCCGCGAGCAGGACCCACCCGGCGGCGCCGGAGCGGAGCTGGCGGTGCTGGAAGTACTCGTCGGTGCGGGTGGGCTGTGCTGGGGATTCGGGCATGGGACGATCCCTCCGGGATTCCACAAAGGTCTGAAAACAGACGTTTGGCGCGAGTGGTCACAGTCTGTGGGCTGCCCCGTGCCCCGTCAAGACCCCGCGGGGCGCGGCCGGGCGGCCGCCGGGCCGGGCACGGACCGCGTCGCGGTGGAGCCGGCCCCCCGGATGCCGCAGAATGGTGGGCATGAACCAGACCACGTCCTCAGCCACTGACCGCCCCGGCCGCGCCCGCTCCTGGGCCCTCATCGCCATCACGGCGGGCTTCCTCGTCTCCGCCGCCCTGATCATCGCGGTGGGCGTGGTCGCCATCGACCTCACCCACTAGGACCTCGGCCGGCCGTCCCGGCCGGAGGCAGCGGCGCGCCGTCCGGACCGGGCGGCGCGCCGCTGCTGCTCGTGGCCCCGTCCGGCGCGGAGGGCGGGGTCCCGCCGGAGGCGGTCCCCGGGGACCGTGACACCATGGGCGCACGTCGCACCGCAGGGAGGAGCGCCACCGTGAGCGATCCCGTCCAGCACCCCCGCATCCGGCCCGTGCGCCAGGGCAACGCCTTCGAGGAGGCCGTGGAGCGGATCCTCGACTCGATCCGGCTCGGCCTGTTCCGCCGGGGCGAGCGGCTCCCGCCCGAGCGGGAGACCGCGGCGATGCTCGGCATCTCGCGCGCCACGCTCCGGGAGGCCCTCCACGAGCTCCAGGTCGCCGGGGTCCTGGAGGTGGTCCGGGGCCGGTACGGCGGGACCTTCGTGACCGGTCGCACCGCCCTGCCGGACGAGGCCCTCCCCCCGGTGGACCCCGCGGACGTCGAGGACGTGCTCGTGTTCCGCGCCGTGGTCGAGCCCGCCGCGGCGGAGCTGGCCGCGGCGGCGTCCCTCAGTGCGGCCGCCCGGGAGCACCTGCTCGCGTGCCTGCGGCAGGTCGAGGAGAGCGCCCCGGAGGACTACCGCCCCGCCGACGCACGCTTCCACATCGCGGTGGCCGAGCTGGGCGGCTGTCCCAGCCTGGTCCGCGCCGTCGCGGAGGTGCGCTCGCGGGCCAGCGACCTGCTGGACCGGATCCCCGTCCTGCCGGTCAACCTCGAGCACTCCGACCGTCAGCACCGCGAGCTCACCGACGCCGTCCTGGCCGGCGACGCCCCCGCCGCCCGGGCCGCCTCCCTCGCCCATCTGGAGGGCACGGCCGCGCTGCTGCGCGGCTTCCTCGGGCACGCCGGGCAGTCCGACGACGACGCCCCCGGGGACGACCGCGGCCCGGTGTGACCCGCCGCCCGAGCAGCGGCCCGGTCAGGACGCGCCCGGCCCGTCAGCCGGTCGTTCAGCCGGTCAGACGAACAGCGCGGTCACCCGCGTGAGGGTCATCGTCACTCCGTAGGCGAGCGGGACCCCGACGAGGACCCAGCCCAGTGCCAGTCGTGCACGGCTCATGTCATGCCTCCTTCGGGGAGAGCTCGGTGTCGGACGTGCGCGGGGACTCGGTGCCGGCCTTCCCGGAGGCCTCGGCGCCGGACGCCGCGGTCCGGCGCTCGGGCTCGTGGTACTTGGCGTCCACGGGCTTGACCAGGAGGTTGGCGACGAAGCCGACGACCAGCAGGCCGACCATGGTCAGCAGCGCCGGCTGGTACGCCTGCGCCGTGAGCTCCCCGGGGGTGCCCTGGGCGTCGAGGAACGCGTTGACGATGAGGGGCCCGGCGATGCCCGCGGCGGCCCACGCCGTGAGCAGGCGGCCGTGGATGGCCCCCACCTGGAAGGTCCCGAAGAGGTCCCGCAGATAGGCCGGCACCGTGGCGAAGCCGCCGCCGTAGAACGAGATGATGACGAAGGCCAGCAGCACGAACAGCAGCGTGGAGGTCGAGCCGAACAGCGCCAGCACGGTGTAGAGGACCGCCCCGACACCGAGGTAGACCATGTAGATGCGCTTGCGGCCCAGCACGTCCGAGGTGGTGGACCACACGAAGCGCCCGCCCATGTTGCCGATGGACAGCAGGCCCACGAAACCGCCGGCCACGGCGGCCGTCACGAGGGAGGCGCCGTCCGCCTGGCGGAAGAAGTCCTGGATCATGGGGGCGGCCTGCTCGAGGATGCCGATGCCGGCCGTCACGTTGCAGAACAGCACGATCCACACCAGCCAGAACTGCCGGGTGCGGATGGCGTTGCGGGCCGAGACGTGGTTCTTCGTGACGAGGGCCTTCGACTCGACCTTCGAGGGCTCGAACCCCTCGGGCTTCCAGTCCTCCGCCGGAACCTTGATCGTGAACGCGCCGAAGAGCATGTAGGCGAGATAGACGACCGCGAGGGTCAGGAACAGCTTGCCGACGGCGTTCCCGCTCGCCACCCAGCCCTCGGTGCCGGAGTTCGGGTCGTAGAAGTTGAGCAGGGCCGCGGAGAGGGGGCTGGCGATCAGCGCGCCGCCGCCGAAGCCCATGATCGCCATGCCCGTGGCGAGCCCGGGGCGGTCGGGGAACCACTTGATCAGCGTGGAGACGGGCGAGATGTAGCCGATGCCCAGGCCGATGCCGCCGATGACCCCGTAGCCCAGGTAGACGAGCCAGAGCTGCTCGGTGAAGATGCCGAGCGCGCCGACCAGGAACCCGCCGGACCACAGCAGCGCCGCGGTGAACATGGCCCTGCGCGGCCCGCCGGTGTCCACCCACGTCCCGAAGACGGCGGCGGACAGGCCCAGCATGACGATGGCGATGGAGAAGATGATGCCGATCTGGGTCAGGCTCGCGTCGAAGTGCGCCACCAGCGCGTTCTTGTACACGCTGGTGGCGTAGGCCTGACCGATGCACAGGTGCACCGCGAGGGCGGCCGGCGGTATGAGCCAGCGGTTGAATCCCGGTGGTGCCACCGAGTGCTGCCGATCAAGCCATCCCATGCCCCGACTCCTCATCTGGTGCGGACACTGCGCGAAGGGCGCGTCCGGGACGGAATTCGCACGTCCCGGACGCGCCCAAGGGTGAAGCATGTCACACGGACGGGAGAACTGGAAAGCAACCTGCCGACCGGCCGCGCCGGAGCGGGCCGGAGCGGGCCGGAGCGGGCCGGAGCGGGCCGCTCATCCTCCGCGCAGGGCCCGCCACGCACGCCGCCAGAAGGCGAGGAAGCCCTTCTCCGCCACGACCTGCTCGAGCCGTTCGATCTGCCGGGTCTGGGCGCGGACCACTTCCAGGAGCTCGTGCGCGAGCTCCTCGGCGGCGTCCAGCCTCCGGTGCAGGGCGCCGGCCTCCTCCGCCGCGGCCCGCCGCAGGTAGAGCGGCAGGCCGATCCCGTGCTCCGCGCTCCACTGCCTGAGATGGCGCTCGCGCACCGCCGCCTCGCCCCGCGCCAAGGCGCGCCCGTCGGTCCGGTCCCGCCGGGCGGTCGGGCGCGCGGGGAGCAGGCCCACGGTGAACGTCTCCAGGAAGCGGAGCACGAACTCCCAGCGCTCCGCGGCGCCGATGGTCTCGTCGTAGTCGCCCAGCACCCCGTGCACCGCGCGCCGGTACAGGAACGGCGCGTCGACCGCGGTGCGGTCGCCGTCCAGCACGTCGGTGAGGGTGAGGGCCTCCCGGTCCGTCGGCACGAGATTCCGTCCCGGCCGACCGGCCGGTACGTCTCGGCCGGTCCCGGGCGGATTCTCGGTTGGCACCACGACCCCGTCGTCGGTCACGAGGGGATCCTCGAGGTGCGCCACGGCGCGCTGCAGGAGCTCGGGCGGCCAGGGCTCCGAGCCGTCGTGCAGGACGACGAGTTCAGACTCCCCTGCCCGCAGCCCACGGTTGGCGGCCGCCGCGGCACCGAGGGCCCTGCGGTGGTGGAGGACCGTCGCGCGCCCCGCGAGCTCGTCCCGGCGCGGCGCCAGGACCGCGTCCACCTCGGCGGGGTTCCCGCCGTCGTCCACGAGGACCAGTCGCCAGTCGGTGAACGTCTGCGCCAGGAGGTCGTCGACGGCCCGGCCCAGGCGCGCCGGGGCGCCGTGGTGCCGCAGCAGGACCGCGACGGTGGGCCGTTCGGGCGGCACCGCGGGAACGGTGTACCGGCGGCGGAGGGCACGCACCACCGGGGCACCGACCCCGCGCGGCACCGCCACCGTTCCTACCGCGGGCCGGGGCTCCTGACCGCGGAGCGCCCCGGCCACGTCGTCCCACCACCGGGCCGCCGCTTCCCGGACCGCCGGCTCGGCGTCCGCCAGCGCGGCGCGCACCGCCCCCCGGTGCTCCACGGCCTCCGCCGCCCACTGCTGGAGGGCCGCACGGGTGTCCCACGCCACGTCGCCGGGGGTGAGCAGCGCCGCCAGGGGAACGACGGCACCTTCCAGCCCCCAGCGGCTCAGCACGCCGTTCATGTCGTCCATGGAATATTTGTCCGGACCCACCGGGAGGACGACGGCCCGTGCCGCGAGGCCGAGGGCCGCACCGCGGGAGCAGGTGGTCAGGACCCAGTCCGCCCGGAGCGCCTCCGTGCCGGCCTCTCCCGGAGCCGCGCGCACCCGGTGGACGTCGCCCGGAAGCAGCGCGGCCACGTCCGCCGCGAACTCCTCGTCGGCCGGGGCGCCGCCGCATGCCAGGAGCGTGACCGCTGCGCCCGTCCGGTGCACCAGCGCGTCCAGCAGGGCGGCGAGCACGGGGGCGAGCCGCTCCGGCGGGAAGGGACCGGCCGGCCGCCGCACTGCGGCGAGGATCCGCGGCGGCCCCGCCGGCGCCCCCGGCTCCTCCGCCGACCCGCCCAGCTCGTCCTGCCGCTCGGCCCGTCCGTCCGGATCCGCCGACTCCGCGGACGGCCCCTCCCACTCCTCCTGCGCCCGCCCGGCCGGGGAGCTCCACTCTCCTGGGCGACGTGTCGGCCCGTCCTGCTCGAGCGGCCGGGCCGGGGCGGCGGGACGCGGGAGGAGGAGCGCGTCCTCCCAGCCGACGCGCAGGCCGGGGTGCTCGGGGCACAGCCGGCGGGCCACCGCCAGGGACGTCTCGTCCCGCAGCCCCACGAGGGAGGCGACCGGGAGGAGCCGGCGCACGATCTCCTCCGGGACGGCATCGGGGTCGAGGGCCAGGCCGGTGACGACGACCGGCCGGCCCGCCGCCGCAGCGGCCCTCGCCCGGTCGAGCCAGAGGAGCAGCCCGGTGTCGCCCACGGGAGCATCCGCCCCGAGACCGGCCAGCAGGAGCGCCTCCGCCTCGGACCGCGGTGCGGGATCGCCGCCTGCGGGCCCGTGCTCCCGGAGGCCCTCCTCCCCTGCGGTCGTGAGCACCGGGTCCGCCCCCGGATCGAGGAGCCGGGGGGCGAGGCCGCGCAGGGAGAGCTCCTCGAGGATTCCGCGGAGCTCGCGAGCCGCTCCCGGCCGGAGTCCCTGCCCGCCCGATCCCGGGAGAACGTCGGTGTGCATGACGGTGCGGACCTTTCCTCGACCGGTGCGGGCTCCCCCATTCTTCCAGCCGCACCGCTTCCGCCGGCCCCGACCCCGGCACGGCCCGTCGGGCGGCGTGCGGTGTGCGAAGTTGCAGGTCCGCACGGAATCGCCTTGCCCGCGCGCGGGCGGGTCCGCCACTGTGGAGGAACACACTGCACCATCTCCGCCGGCGGCGACCGCACGGAGGACCCCCTGCCCCGATGGCCCCCGCCACACCGCCCTGTATTCCACAAAGGACATATGGGCGTTCGGCGCCGGTCCCGCCGCAGGACACGGCCCTCCCGCTGCCGGAGCGGACCGGCGATCCCCGGCCGCGGAGATCCCGCCCACCTCACAGCGGGAGACGTCGAGGAGCCCCACCATGTTGAACGCCGCCGTGATCAGCCCCCAGCCCATGACGCGCATCGCGATGCAGCGCGAGGCCCTCGAGCACCCCGAGCACGGCGTGCGCGTGAGCGCGGTGGCGGGCAGCGTCCCGGAGTTCCTGGCCGAGAACCCGGCCGAGGAGATGGTGGTCCTGCTGAGCCTGAACACCCTGGACGGCCGCAACCTCGTGCAGAACGTCACGGACCTCACCGCGCAGGAGCACACCGTGGTGGTGCTGGTGCCGCCGGACGACCTCGCCCGGGTCCGGTCCGCCTTCACCTGCGGGGCGGCCGGTGCCGTGGGCAAGTGGGAGCCCATCCGGACCGTCTTCCGCACCATGCGGCTCTCCCGGCAGCTGGGCCACTTCGTGAGCGACGTGCTCCAGTCGGCTCTGGCCGAGCTGCCCAGCAGAGCTCCCGCGAAGCTCTCCGCCCGGGAGCGCCAGGTGCTCGCGCTCTACGTGGACGGACTCCAGGAGCAGGAGGTGGCCGCGCTGCTGGAGATCGCCGAGTCCACGGTGGAGGAGCACCTCAAGCGGATCCGCCGCAAGTACGCCGCGGTGGAGCGGCCGGCCCGCACCAAGCTCGAGCTCTACAAGCGGGCCATCGAGGACGGGATCATTCCCCCGGTGCTGCCGCTCGCCTGAGCACCGGATCGGACGTTCCCCGCGTCCACGGGCCGTCCCGTCCGGCCCACGCCCGTCCGGCCCACGCCCGTCCGACCCACGCCCGGCCAGGTGCGCCCGGACCGTCGTGCCCGGACCGTTGTGCGCGGACCGTTGTGCGCGGACCGTTGTGCCGGGCCGGGGACGCTCCTACCCTGGAGACAGCACCACTGTGCGCCGTTCCGCATCCCCCCGCACCGGAACTCCAGCCCCGGCGGGGTCGAGCGCCCGGACCGCTCCGAGTCCGCCCGTGACCCTTCCGGCATCGCCGACGACGGTCCGCGCACCGCCGTCGAGCACGAGCACCAGCCCGGGGGCGCGCGCCCCCGCCCACAGGAAGCCAGCCCCATGAATGCCGTGGACCGCGGGGAGCACGACCAGGAGATCGCCCGAGAGCTCGAGAGGCTGCGCACCCATCTCACCGGGACGCTGGTCGAGCCCGACGACCCGCTCTACGACGAGGCGAGACGGGTCTGGAACGGCATGGTCGACGTGCGGCCCCGCGCTGTCGTGCAGGCCGGCGCGGTGTCCGACATCGACCCGGTGCTGGCCGCCGCGCAGCACACGGACCTGCCGCTGGCGGTCCGCGGCGGCGGGCACAACGTGGCCGGCCACGGCACCGTGGAGGGCGGGCTCGTCCTGGACCTCGGCGCGCTGCGGCGGGTCGAGGTGGACCCGGGGACCCGGCGCGTGACCGTGGAGCCGGGCGCCACCCTGGCCGACGTCGACCGCGCGACCGTCCCGCACGGTCTCGCAGTGCCCCTCGGCGTGGTGAGCGCCACCGGGGTCGCGGGCCTGACCGTGGGCGGGGGCGTCGGCTGGCTGACGCGCAGCAACGGCCTGAGCCTCGACAACCTCGTGGACGCCGAGGTGATCACCGGGACCCGGGAGCACCTGCACGCCAACGCGGAGCACAACCCGGACCTGTTCTGGGGGATCCGCGGCGGCGGGGGGAACTTCGGCGTCGTGACCTCCTTCACGTTCCAGGCCAGGGAGCTGCCCGCCTCCGTGCTCGGCGCCGCCTCGGAGATCACCTGGTTCGGCACGGGCATCGACATCCACCACATGGAAGGGTTCTTCGGGCGCGTGCCCGCCGGCGCCACCGCCTTCCCCAACCGGTCCGCGCGCTACTGGCTCAACGTCTACGGCTACTGGCCGGACGCCGCCGACGACGCCCGCCTCACGGCGTTCGCCCGGAAGGCCCACGCCGCCGTGGAACCGTTCGCCGACGCCGGCCTCTACGTGAACTTCCTCGGTGCCGAGCACGGCCCCGTCACGCCCGAGGCCGCGCGGCAGGCCTACGGGGAGCGGACGCACCGGCGTCTCGTCGAGCTGAAGAACCGCTACGACCCGGGCAACCTGTTCCGGCTCAACCACAACATCCTGCCGAGCGTCGCCTGACGCGAGGCGTCAGGGCGCGCCGAGCAGCCGGAGCACGGCCGCCGCGACCGCCCCCAGCACCACCACCAGCAGGAACGGGGCCCGCAGCATCAGGGCCGTTCCCGCCACGAGCAGCGCGCCCAGCCGGGCGTCCAGCACCAGCTCCTGGCCGGAGCCGAGCGCGTTCATGACCACGAGCGCGGCGAGCAGGCCCACGGTGACGGTGCCGGCCATGCGCCCGACGCGCGGGTCGTCCAGCACACGGTCCGGCACGAGGTAGCCGACGAGCTTCAGGGCGTAGGCGAGCGCGCACGCCCCGAGCACCCAGAACCACATGCTCACGCCTCCGCCCCCTCGGCGCCGGGGCCGGACGCCGCGCCGGACGGGGCCGGCCCGGGACCGCGGGAGCGGCCCAGGAACGCGGCGACCACGGCGGCCACGAGGATCGGCAGGCCCGCCGGCAGCACCGGGATCGTCAGGGCCGTGACGAGGCCGCAGACCACCGCGACCGCCACGGGCTCCCGGGCGCTCAGCCGCGGCCACAGCAGGCCCAGGAACGCGGCCACCGCGGCGCCGTCCAGGCCCCACCGCGCGGGATCGCCGAGGGCGTTGCCCAGCAGGGCGCCCAGCACGGTGAACAGGTTCCAGAGCGCGAACACGCCCAGGCCCGCGGTCCAGAAGCCCCGCCGCTCCTCGACGGGGTGCACCTGGGAGGACGCGGCCGCGTTGGACTCGTCGATGGTCACGTGCGCGGCGAGGAGCCGGCGCCAGCCCCGCGGGCGGACGAGGGCGTTCATGCTCATCCCGTAGACGGCGTTGCGGATCCCGAGCAGCGTGGCGGCGCCCAGCGCCGAGGCCCCGGCCCCTCCGCCCGAGACCACGCCGATGAAGGCGAACTGGGAGCCGCCCGTGAACATGAGCGCGGACAGGGCGACGGTCTGCCAGAAGGTCAGTCCCGCCGCCACGGACAGGGCGCCGAAGGAGATGCCGTACAGCCCGGTGGCCACGGACACGGACAGCCCGATCCGGACCGCCGGCGAGGACCGCCAGTCGACCGGAGCCGCGTGGCTCACGAGGCGCCTCCGGGAACGGCGGAGACCCCGCCCGTGCCCGCCTCGGCCGCAGCCGGGGTCTCGGCCGGGCTCTCGTGCGGCGCCGCCGGGGCGCGGCGCCCCTGGGCGGCGTCGAGGGCGTCCAGGGCCTGGACGAGGGCGAGGTGGGTGAAGGTCTGCGGGAAGTTGCCGGTCATCCGCCGCTGCTCGGGCGACCACTCGGTGGAGAGCAGCCCGAGGTCGTTGGCGCGGGACAGCACGGAGTCCACGAGCTTCCGGGCGCTGTCCGTGCGGCCCGAGCGCGCGTACTGGGCGGCGAGCCACAGGGACGCGCCGAGGTGCGGGTTGTCCTGGCCGGGGAAGCCGTCCACCCCGATGACCCCGGCGTACGCGTCGGGGTCATCGGGGTCCACCGGGCCCAGGACGTTGCGGTAGCGGTGGATGAGCCCGCTGGGGTGCCGCAGCTCCTCCTCGATCCGCCGCACGGTGCCGAGCATCCGCTCGTCGTCGTAGGCCACGAACCCCACCTGCGGCAGCTGGAGCAGGGAGGCGTCCACGGTCTTCGCCCCGTAGTACTGCACGAAGGAGCCGACCTCGGGGTCGTAGCCGCTGGTCCAGATCTCCTCCGCGAGGGCGTCCCGCAGCTGCTCCCACAGCTGCGCGTCGCCGGGCAGGCCGTGCACGCGCACGGCGTCCACGCCGCACTGGAGCGCCGCCCACATCAGCACGCGCGAGTGCGTGTAGTACTGCCGTTCGCCGCGCATCTCCCAGAGGCCCTGGTCCGTGACCTCGTAGTTCTCCACGACCGAGCGCAGCATCGCCTGCTGCAGGGGCCAGGAGAGGTGGTCCTCCACGGCGCCGCGCCGGCGGAGCTTCTCGAACACCACCATGACGTGCCCCACGGCGTCCGACTGGTGCTGGCCCGCGGCGCCGTTGCCCTCGCGGACCGGCCGGGAGCGCTCGTAGCCGGGCAGGTCGAGCTGGTGCTCGCGCCCGCGGCGCTCCCCCGCGACCCCGTAGATGTTCTGCAGGTCGTGCGGGTCGCCCGCCACGGCGCGCAGGAGCCAGTTGCGCAGCTGGGCGGCCTCGCGGTCGTGGTCGTGGTCGAGCATGACCTCGAGGGCCATCGCGGCGTCCCGCAGCCAGGCGAAGCGGTGGTCCCAGTTGCGCTCCCCGCCCACCACGTCCGGCAGGGACGTGGTGGGGGCGGCCACGAGCCCGCCCGTCTCCTGGTGCATCAGCGCCCGCACCACGAGCAGCGAGCGCCGGACCACGTCCGAGCGCCGGGCCACGGCGTGGCCGCGGACCGGGACGATGTGCACCGGCTCGTCCTCCCCGACGGCCGGCGGGGAGTACAGCCCGGACCAGTCCTGCCACAGCTCCACGGTCCGGGTGAGCTGCTCGTTGACGTCGACCGGCGCCGGGGGCGTGCGGTGGGACGGGAAGTGCGTGAGGACGAAGTCCCGTGCCTGGCCGGCGGAGACGGTGAAGGTCCCGCGGTGGCGGCGCTCGTCGTCGTCGTCCGTGGACTCGGGGAGGGGCTCACCGCGCAGGACGAGGGCGTCCGGGCCGGCCATGGCCACGAGCATGGGGGGCGCGGGGTCGCCGCCGCCGGGGTCCTCCTCCCCCTCGAAGCGGCTGACCCAGGGGACCACGGCGCCGTAGCCGAAGCGCACCCGCAGCTCGTGGTACATCTCGACCTCGCCGGTGAGGCCCTCGACGCGGCGGACCACGTCCGTGCGGGAGGTCAGCGGGAGGAAGTCGGTCACGCGCACGGACCCCGAGTCGGTGACCCACACGGTCTGCAGCACGAACGTGTTCTCCACGTAGAACCGCTCGGCGACCTGGGCGCCGCTGTCCTCCTCGTCGAGGACCTCGCCGTCGGCCCCCTCCGCGACCGTGCACGCGGGGGCGAGCAGCCACCGCCCGTGGTCGGGCTCCCCCAGCAGGGCGCCGAAGACCGAGGGGGAGTCGAACCGGGGCGCGCACAGCCAGTCGATGGACCCGGTGCGGGAGACGAGCGGACCCGTGCGCATGTTCGAGAGCAGGGCGTAGTCCTCGATCAGTGAAGCCATGCCTCAAGATTGGCACATCGCCGGGCCGCGGCGGACCGGCCGCTTGAGCTATACCCCCAAGGGGTATACAGTGGCTGCAGGACGACCGAGGAGGACCCATGACCCAGACCCCGCCGCACGGGTACACCCAGGACAAGGACGCGTACCTCAAGCGCCTGCGGCGCATCGAGGGCCAGGTCCGGGGCATCCACCGGATGGTCGAGGAGGACAAGTACTGCATCGACGTCCTCACCCAGATCTCCGCGATCCAGTCGGCTCTCAAGGCCGTGAGCCTGGGCCTGCTGGACGAGCACCTGAGCCACTGCGTCGTGGGCGCCGTCGAGGCCGCCCAGGAGTCCGGGGACGTCACGAGTGTCGACGACAAGCTCCAGGAGGCGTCCGCGGCCATCGCGCGCCTGCTCAAGAGCTGACCCACCCCGCTGAACCACCCCACCGAAACCCCGAGGAGCCCATCGTGCAGACCACCGTCAACGTTTCCGGAATGACCTGCGGCCACTGCGTCAGGTCCGTCACCGAGGAGCTCACCGAGCTGGAGGGCGTCGAGTCCGTCGACGTCGACCTCGTGGCCGGCGGGGTCTCCCCCGTGGTCGTGACGTCCACCCGCGAGCTGTCGGCGGCCGAGATCGAGGAGGCCGTCGAGGAAGCGGGGTACACCGTTGCCTGAGACCCGCACGCCCGTCCCCACCGAGGTCGCCGGGCCCCTGCGCACCCTCGAGCTCGAGATCACGGGCATGACGTGCTCCTCGTGCGTCAGCCGGGTCGAGAAGAAGCTGGGCAGGCTCGACGGCGTCGACGCCTCCGTCAACCTCGCCCTCGAGACCGCCACCGTCCACGTCCCCGCGGGCGTGAGCGACCAGCAGGTCGTCGAGACGGTCGAGAAGGCCGGGTACGGGGCCGTCCTCAAGAACGCGCCCGGGGGCGACGACGCAGGCGGCCCGGACGGCTCCGACGCCATGGCCCGGGTCGCCGGGCGCGAGGCGTCCTCGCTGCGCTCGCCCGAGTCCCTGCGCCGGCGCCTCCTCGTGGCGGCCGCGCTCTCCCTCCCGGTGTTCGTGATCTCGATGCTGCCCGGCTTCCAGTTCCCGCACTGGGGCTGGGTGGTCGCGGCCCTGAGCCTGCCGGTCGTGACGTGGGCGGCGTGGCCGTTCCACCGCTCGGCGGCGGTCAACGCCCGGCACCTGACCTCCACCATGGACACCCTCGTGTCCCTGGGCGTGTCCGCCGCGTACCTGTTCTCGCTGTGGAACCTGCTGCGCGAGCCCGGCATGACGGCCGGCGCGATGCTCGGCCACGCGATGGACATGAGCGGGCACCAGCTCTACTTCGAGACCGGCGCCCTGGTCACCGCGTTCCTGCTGCTGGGCCGCTACCTGGAGGCCCGGGCGAAGGCCCGCTCCGGCGAGGCGCTGCGCGCGCTGCTGGAGCTCGGCGCGAAGGACGCGGTGGTCCTGCGGGACGGCGTGGAGACGAGCGTGCCCGCGGAGCAGCTGCGCCGGGGGGACCTGGTCGTCGTGCGCCCCGGCGAGAAGATCGCCGCCGACGGCGTGGTCGTGGACGGCCGCTCGGCCGTGGACACGTCCCTGCTCACCGGCGAGTCCCTCCCGGTGGAGGTGGAGGTCGGCGACACCGTCACCGGCGCCACGATCAACACCAACGGCCGGCTGCTGGTCGAGGCGACCCGCGTGGGCGCCGACACCACCCTGGCCCAGATGGGCCGGATGGTGTCCCGGGCGCAGGCGAGCAAGGCCCCCGTGGCACGGCTGGCCGACCGGATCTCCGGGGTCTTCGTCCCGGTCGTCCTGGTGATCGCCCTCGCCACGCTGGCCGGCTGGCTCCTGCTGACCGGGGACGTGAACGCGTCCTTCGTGGCCGCGGTCTCCGTGCTCGTGATCGCCTGCCCCTGCGCCCTCGGCCTGGCCACCCCCACGGCCCTGCTCACGGGCACGGGGCGCGGCGCGCAGCTGGGCATCCTGATCAAGGGCGCCGAGGTGCTCGAGGACACCCGCACCGTGGACACCGTGGTGCTGGACAAGACGGGCACCGTCACGAGCGGGCAGCTCTCCGTGGCGGCAGTGACGCCCGTGTCCGGGTACTCCCGGGACCAGGTGCTGGACCTCGCGGCCACCGTGGAGCAGCACTCCGAGCACCCCATCGCGCGGGCGGTGGCCGCGGCCACCCCGCACCGGTTCCCGGTCTCCGGGTTCGTCTCGGCCCCCGGCGGCGGCGTCCGCGCGCACGTGGCGGACGGGATGCACTCCCGCTCGGTGGTGGTCGGGCGCACCACGTGGCTGTCCGAGAACGGCGTGCGCCTGGACGGCGCCCAGCTCGACGCGCTGCGCCGCGCCCAGGAGGGCGGGTTCACCACGATCCTCGTGGCCGTCGACGGGGCCCTCGTCGGCTTCGTCGACCTGCGCGACACCGTCAAGGACGACGCCCGCGAGGCGGTCGCCCGGCTCAAGGAGCTGGGCCTGCGGCCCATGCTGCTGACCGGCGACAACGAGCCCGTGGCCCGGGCCGTCGCCGCAGAGGCGGGCATCGCCGCCGAGGACGTCGTGGCCGACGTCAGCCCGGAGGGCAAGGTCGCGGTGGTCCGCGACCTCCAGGACGACGGCCGCGTGGTCGCCATGGTGGGCGACGGGGTCAACGACGCCGCGGCCCTGGCGCAGGCCGACCTCGGGATCGCGATGGGCGCCGGCACGGACGCGGCGATCGAGGCCGCGGACATCACGGTGGTGCGCAGCGACGTCGGGTCGGTGCCCACGGCCATCGCCCTGTCCCGCCGGACCCTGTCGATCATCAAGTCGAACCTGTTCTGGGCCTTCGCCTACAACACGGTGGCCATCCCCGTGGCCGCCGCGGGGCTGCTCAACCCCGTGATCGCGGGTGCCGCCATGGCCTTCAGCTCCGTGTTCGTGGTGCTGAACTCGCTGCGGCTGCGGAGCTTCGGCCGCTGAGCCCGCCGGACGCGACGACGCCCCGGGAAGGACCATCGGCCCTTCCCGGGGCGTCGTGCGTTGTGTCAGGCGCTGGTCCGGGGTCAGACGGAGCCCGGGTCGACCGGGCTCTCCTCGTTCTCCTCGAGCTCGGGCACCTCGGACTTGTGGTCCTCCTGGGCCACGTCCGTGGGGTCCTCGTCGGCGCCGTCCTCCTGCTGGTCGGCCATCCGCTGCTGGACCTTGCGCTCGAACTCCTCGTCGCCCTCGG
The DNA here is from genome assembly GCF_020833785.1 of Kocuria sp. CCUG 69068. NCBI lineage: Bacteria > Bacillati > Actinomycetota > Actinomycetes > Micrococcales > Micrococcaceae > Kocuria > Kocuria sp. CCUG 69068. The sequence goes on along the minus strand of NZ_PDDL01000012.1, from coordinate 2,384 downwards.
TGGGCGGTTCCGGCTGCTGGCTCATGCTGGTTCCCGTCGTCCGGTCTCGAGCAGGGCGCGGGTTCGGGCCCTGCTGCTCAGGTGCCGTCCCAATCTACCCAGCGCCCGGCCGGACGCGACAGGGCTGTCCACCGGAGCGGGTCCCTCCCGGGAGCGCGCAGGGCCCCGGAACGAGCGGGACCCCCGGGCGCGCGGGGTCCGGCTCGTTCGGGGGCCTCAGGCAGGCGGGATGCTCAGGCGCGCGGGGCGGGGCCGTCGTCGTCCGGGCCGTCCGCCGGGGCGGAGCCGTCGGCGGGGCGGCGGCCGAGGAGGTCCTCGCCCTCGGTGTCGGGCCGGACGCGCTGGCCGAACTCGGCCTCGCCGGGGGGCCGCGCGGCGGCCTGCCGCCGGGCCCGGGCCTCGGCGTAGAGCTTGGCCGAGGAGCGGTTGACGCCCGTGCCCGCGCCGAGGTGGGGGTCGTTGGGCTTCTCGACGATCATCAGCGTGGCGCTGATCACGAGCGTCACGATGAACGCGATGCCGGCGGCGATGAAGGCGAGGTCCAGGCGCAGGGCGTTGTCCGTGCCGCCGCTGGCGAAGATGCCCACGGCGACGAACGCGATCGCCGCGAGCACGGCGGACAGGATCAGGGGGCCCTTGACGTCGGCCCGGAAGCCGCCTCTCGAGCCCTTGCGCTGTGCCACTGGTCCTCCTCGTGAGCTGATGTCCCCGGCGGGGCCGGGGCCTGCCGTGCGGTAGCCCAGTCTACGCGGTCCCGGCGGGGGCCCGTCCCCGGCGGTCCTCGTGCCGGAGCGTGAGGGCGGCCAGCAGGTGGGTGACGCCGATGACCACCGCGGCGGCCCCCACCACCCCGAAGAGCGCCTTGGGGCCGAGGTCCACCACGAGCACGAGACCGGTGGCGGCGAGGACCGTGACCAGCCCGGCGATGGTCCAGTCGCGGCCCAGCGGGAAGGTCGTGCGGAACTTCAGCCCGAGCGCCAGCTCCGTGAGCCCGGCCAGGCCCATGATGGACGCCGCGTAGACCACGAGCCACGCGGGGGTGTCGGCGCCGAGGATCGTGAAGACCCCGCCCAGGAGGTACAGCACGCCGTAGGACTGCGGGATCTGCCGGGTGGGGCCCATGTCCACGTGGTCGTTGCCGTTGAGGCGCAGCTGCAGGAGCACGCTCGCCGCGCCCGTGAGCACGAGGTACAGCCCCACGCCCCAGGCCACCACGGGCAGCGTCGGCTCCTGCCAGAACACGGTCACGGCGCCGAACACCAGCGCCACGAGCGCGCGCAGCAGCGTGGGCGCGAACAGGTCGCGGTGGATGCCGGTGCTCGGGTCGGGGTTCACGGTGCGCCTTTCGGGAACGTGCTCGCGGGAGGGCCCCGGCGGGGAGACCCCCGGGGCACCGGCCAGTCTAGCGACCGCGTGCGGGGCCGGGCGCCGAGAGCACCCGGGCCAGGACCGCGAGGGCGTCCGGCAGGGCGTCCCCCTCCGGGGCGGCACCGGTGGCGCCGAAGCCGACGACGACGCCGCGGCGGCCACCCCCCGCGCCGTGCGCCCAGTACGAGCCCAGCGCCGCCACCCGCACGCCCGCGGCCGCGGCCCGGTCCACGACGTCCTGCTCCGCCAGGGGCACCTCCCCGGTGAACTCGAGGACGGCGTGCAGCCCCCCGTCCATGGGCACGGCCCGCACCCCGTGGACCCCGGCGAGGGCCGCGGTGAGCAGGTCCCGCCGGCGCCGGTACTCCCGCCGCATCCGGGCGGTGTGCCGGCGCAGGCCGCCGTCGGCCAGGAAACGGGCCATGGCGTCCTGGGCGACCGCGGAGGCCGGGTTGCCCAGGTCCGTGCGCAGCCGCAGCAGGTCCTCCCGGAGGGCGGGCGGGGCCAGCAGGTAGCCGACCCCCAGCCCGGGCGCGAGGACCTTGGTGAAGGAGCCCAGCGTGGCCACGTGGCCGCCGGCGCCGAGCAGCCGGCCGGGGGCGGGGGGCTCCGGGACGGCGCCCGGGGCGTGGTCGAGGGAGGACAGCGCGGGCAGCGGCTCGCCCACGTAGCGCAGCTCGGAGTCGTAGTCGTCCTCGACGATCAGCGCGTCGTGGGCGCGCGCCCAGCCGAGCAGCTCGAGCCGGCGGGCGGCGGGCATCGACGCCCCGAGGGGGTACTGGTGGCTGGGGGTGACGATCACGGCGTCCGGGGGCCGCTCGATCTCCCACTCCCCCGGGCCGGCCCACGCCCCGGACGGCAGCCGGGCGGGGTCGAGGCCCTGGTCGTCGATCGGCACCGGCAGCACCTCGTGGCCGAGCCGCTCCGGCACCCGGCGCAGCGAGGGGTAGCCGGGGTCCTCGACGGCGACGCGCAGCCCGCGGCCCGCGTGGCCGCCGAGCACCGCGAGCAGCAGC